>CANHSD010000035.1 GCA_947463105.1 Chitinophagaceae bacterium | reverse complement strand
TGCAGGCAATAAATTTGCTGGATTTTCAGGTAATGCCACATGGAGTTTCACCACTTCCGTAGCCCCTGAATTTTCTTTTGATTTCAACAATTGTGCCGGCGGCCTTCCTTCAGGCTGGTCTCAAATCAGTGTAAAAGGCGATAGTGTATGGGCCTGCAGTATTTTTGGCAATGCCAATACCAATGGTGTTCAGGTCAACGGCTTTGTTTCAGGCACTGGCGCGGCAGACAATGAAGACTGGTTGATTTCTCCGGCACTTGACCTTAGTCTTTTTCAGTTTCCCATTCTTTCGTTTAGCGAAAGGACAAAATTTTCCGGACCTCAAATTCAACTATTGGTGGCCAGCAACCAGGCTTCCAGGCCCGCTCCAGGGGCAGCTGCTTGGACGCCAGTTGATGCAATGCTCCCATTGCCCAACAGTGACAAGTGGACAGCTGTGAATGACATCAATCTCGCTACCTTCAAGTCTGGATCAAGCTATATAGCTTTCAAATACATTTCCTCTCCTGCCCTTGGTGCTGCAAGGGTTTCGTTGGATGATGTGCAAATCAAAAACAGGACCTCCGCACCGGTGGCAAAAGTATTTCTTGAAACACCAACCCTTAGCCAGTTTGACAACAGTGTAGCGGGTACTCCAACGGTTTCCAAATCCATTCGTTTCCAGGTGATGAATGCCAGTGCAGACCTGAGCATCACAGCGCCTTCTCTTTTTCAAATTTCCAGGGACAACCTTTCTTTTTCCTCCAGTCTCATCTTCACCGCAGCACAATTGGCCGGGGGAACTAAAACCATCCATGTCAGGTATGTTCCTGTTACAGACAAAACCACTGCTGTTGGAAAAATCGGCTTCAGCGCCGCTGGATCTTCTGCCGCCTATTATGATGTTGCCGGCAATACCTATTCTCGCAATACAACACTTGATGTGGTCAACTGGAATATCCTTTGGTTTGGCAGCACTGCAGCCGGCCAGGGGCCAACCAATGATGACCTGGCCCAGGCCAACATCAAACGCGTCATGGACAGCCTGGATGCTGATGTCTATGCATTTTCAGAAGTGGTAGACATCAACCGTTTCAAAACACTCATTGAATCAACTGCCGGCTATGGCTTTATTGTTTCCGATTATTGTTCTAATGCAGCCAATACTTCGAGCGGAAGCTATGCGTCTGGTCAAAAGATTGCTTTTGCCTACAGAAAATCAATCATCACCAACGCAACAGCAAGAGGACTCCTTAAATCCAGCACTGCCGCCAATTCCAATTGGGCAAGCGGCCGTGTTCCTTTCTTGTTGCAGGCAGATGTGGTAAACGGAACGGCTACCAAAAAAATGAATTTCATCCTTGTGCATGGGAAGTCTGGTAGCACTGCATCCGATCACCTGAGAAGAAAAGATGGTGCCAAAGAGCTGAAAGATACCCTTGATGCCAGTTTTAATGCTGCCAGTGTTATCATCCTGGGTGATTATAACGATGACCTTGATTCTACTATTTCTGAGGGCGTCAATCCTGCGCTCTCTTCTTATGATGATATTGTCAAGGATTCCACTGATGCAGACCGGTACAAGGCCATCAGCATGATCCTGAGCAATACCGGGCACAATTCAATGATTGGGTATAATGATTTCATTGATCATGTCATCATCTCCAACGAACTCGAAGCAGACTACATCAATGGATCTGTACGGTTAATCAGGGAAGTAAACGATTGGATTGCCAACTATTCCACTACAACTGCTGATCATATCCCGGTGCTCAGCCGTTACCTGTTGCCTTCATCAGGAACAACTGCTGTTAATTCCTTCGATCCCAATCAAATTGGTTTGACCCTGATCCAAAATCCAGTAAAAAATAGGGTAGAACTGAAACTCAATCCTGAAGCAGGAAAACTGAAGTTTGATATCATCTCCATATCAGGGCATGCTATCTACAATGGTGTTCAGTTCAACACCAATACTGGAACAAAATCACATGCAGTTGAACTGGGGAATGCTGCTGATGGCATTTACCTGCTCCGGGTGACAAACAATGAGAAAACCTATATCAAGAAATTTCTGAAGCAGCATTGACCTAAAACTTCGGACATTTCACCGTCAAGGTACCCTCATCCAAATTGAAAATCCAGTTAAGGGAGATTTCTGCGCTTTGGTACAAGGCAGAAGCAGCTTTGCGTTTTGAATAATTGATGTCATAGGAGAAACCTGCCCTGAGGCTGTTCCATTCAATGCCCAGATAAGGGATGATGGCATCGTTGTTCCTGATCCATGCTCCGGCATAAAGCTCTGTATATGTTTTTTGTCGATCAACCAGCAGTTGACTGATCGCGCCGCCCATTACAAATTCCTTGTAATTAAAATGCTGCTGGTACTGAAAACTGGCATGAACCGTAGTCGCATAACCGAGCCCGATATAGCCACCACCATGCACATTGTACCTGCGCTGTATAAAATAATTGGGCGATGAAAATCCCAATGAAGGTGTGTTCAGGTGATAAACTGATGCACCCGCATAAAAAAGATCGTTCTCAGAAAAAGAACCTTTGTAAAGCAGACCTGCATGCATATCAAGATATTGCCTTCCGAGATCACGTGAAAGCAAAACTTCTGAAGAGGGCAATGTAAAACCACTGGCAGATATTTCATCTTCAAAATTGGCTTTGTTCTGGTCAAAGCCCATGCTGCTGAAACTTCCCTGAAATCCTGCAGTGATGGAATGATTACCCACCCTGTCAAGCCCTTTTGTATATGCAGCAGAAACACCCAGGTGGTTTTCTTTCAGGATACCATTGCCTGACTGGTCAGACAGCATCAACAAGCCAAGGTTCAACCGGTCACCTTCAGGAATAAGCTTCTTGAAAACAGTTCCGTCAATGGAAGCAGTTGAGGTCGTGTATGCATTACCAAAGGCAGGCCATTGGTTCCTGTAGTTTACTGAAACCCTTGCAAAACCTGCGAAATTGCCCGTATTGGCAGGGTTCAGGGTCAAGGGTGATGAAAAGAATTGCGAGAAATGCGGGTCCTGTGCACGGGCCTGCAGTGCAAGAAAAACAAAGGACAATATGGTCAATCTTTTTTTCACGTTATCGGATGAGTGTGATATTTCCTTTGTATGTTTCACTCGTACCATTCTGTAATTCTACCACAATAAAATATACATAGGTACCCATTGGCGCCTTGACTCCTTTAAACATTCCATTCCATCCAGCGGCATAGTCATTGGTACTGCCATTGTTTTTTTCAAAAACTTTCTCCCCCCAACGGTTGAATACCTGAAACTGTTTTACCAGTTTTACATCCTTTCCAGCGATCACATAAAAATTGTCATTCAGGCCGTCACCATCAGGTGTAAACACATTGGGTAGAATCAAATGCTTCTGCCAGAAAACATTCACTTTGATGGTGGCAGAATCTCTGCATCCGTATTCTGAAGAGCCAACCACTTTCAACAGTGTGTTTGAGTTGCCTTTGAGCACAGGATCGGGGCAGGTACTGCAGCTCAGCTGATTAGAGGGTGTCCAGAGCAGGGTCTTGTACTTTTCCCCGCCATTGATGATCATTAACTGGGTGGGTACCCCGCGGAAAACATCAATATCGTCATCAGGCACATCTATGCTGAATGGAACATAGTCATAACTGGATCGGTTGTTGTTAAGATTTGATTCAAATTGCCTCAGGTCTCCGTTGATATAAGCAAAGACTTTTCCGGTTTTACTCATTTTGATGCGGTGTCGAACCAGCAGGCAGAGGTTGTTGAAAGCTGTTGTTCTCGGTATGGTCGCGGTTCCCAGGAGGTTGGCAGGGCCGGCCAGGGTATCGGCATCAAAATAGCGCATTTCAATGTTCTGCCTGAGGCTGCTGTATCCGTTGGCAAGGCATATAATCGAGCTGGCCACAAGGCTATCATTCTTTGAACAGAAAATGGCATTAGTGGTCAGGTATATGTCGATGGGAAATACATTGACATTTGCAAATGCAGAGTCTGCACAGCCAAAACCGCCTTCTGCATATGCTTTGATTCTTGTAGAATCAACGATTCTGAAAATGGGATCATTGCAGTTGGTACAATTGGCTGTTGCCCTGGCGGTCCACCTGATGTTGCTGGCACTGTCTCCGGTGCTTCGCATCATCAACTGCAAATCACTGTTGGTGTATACAGTGGTATCAGTGGGCGAAACCGTAATCCTGAACTGAAAATTTCTCCTGCTGGCCTTGTTGTTGCCGTTGCTCAATTCAAGGAGGGTGTCTTGCGCATCAAAAACAGCGAATACCGTATCCAGTTTTGCCCTGTTGGCTGCAATGATGTGGGTATAGGTGAAACCACACCTTCCAAGAATTGGCTTGTCTGTAACGAAGGTGTTCTTGAGTTGCTGTGCCCCAGGAAGTGCAGGATCCTTATCATAAAATGTTACAGGCATGTTGGCTGGGATGGTATCGAACCCAGCATTGTAAATGCCAAAAACAATCCTGATGCTGTCATTTTTGTAACAATCCACATCATAAATGGAAAGCACCCCATCTGGCTTGGGGTCCAATACATTCATGGTATAGGTCCTGGACATTTCTGTGCAGGTTCCGTTCGTCGACTCAAGACTGATGCGGTAGAACCCTGCTCTTGGAAACATAACAGCGAGGTCTTTATCTGTAGTGACCATGGTGATGTTGCCGCCTGTATAATCACTCACAAACCATTTAAATGTTGAAGCGCCATAAGACTTGTTCACAAACCTTACGGTATCATTGTAAATGCCGGTCTCGGATGCAATGATTCTCTTGTCTGGCGAGAACCTTGAAGCAACACCACAGTTGACAATCACGTTGCCAACATAAGATCCGAAGCAGCTGCTGTCTGCATTGTATGCCTTTAGTTTTACCTCATATTTTCCGGCCAGTGGAAATGTATATTTCAATGCAAAAACACTGTCCACCAATACGCCATTTACATACCATTTGTAGTTGGTTGCACCGGTACTGCTGTTGTTGAACTGAACCAGGTCTCCAATGATGGGATGTGGGTTCGTGTTCCAATCAAAACTGGTTTGAATATTTTCTGCACATGGAATGTTACACCTGTTGCTCGCAATAAGGCTGCCCCCGTTGAAAGACTCCAGGAATGCACGCATCCTGTCGGCCTGCCCCTGTGTAAAGACCGTAGGACATGGGCTGCCATAATCCATGAAATTCGAGATATTGTCGGGAACATCCGTTGCGAAAGGCCCTGAAATGGTATCTGTTTTACAGGAATTCTCTGGGCTGGCACAGGAGGAGCTTGCCGTACTCCTGTCTGGAGGCGTGTCGCAGACCAGGTCTCCGTCAGTGGTGCAATCATTGTTGATGCAATTGGTTCCTTGAAAAGTGTGCAACAAGGAGAGGTAATGCCCCATTTCATGGGCAACCAGTGGTGTGCTGAGTCCACTGACCACAGCACCAACGCCGGCACTGGCATATCCGCCATATCCTGACCTCGTCCAGACGCCGCAATTAAAAGGGCTCGGAGGGATTTCTCCTTGTATCGAATTGACTACCCAGATGTTGGCATATTTCGAAGGATCCCAGTTGGTCAGGTAGCCCAGTTTATCGCTTTCAAGGTCTACATCAACATTTTCATAATAGGAATTCACCCTGTCAATGCCACTGGTGAGGCCCCCATTGGGATCTGTTCTGGCTAAACAAAATTGAATCATGGTATTGGCGCCTAAGGGGTCAACACCATATACACCAAGGTGAGCGAAGGCGTCGTTCAATTCCTTCAAGGCATTGACGACCATCTGGTCGGTGATGGAAGCTGCATTGGAATTTACAATATGAAAGACAACCGGGATGGTATAAACAACAGTGGGCTGATTTTTCTTGAACAGGATTTTGTTTCGGATGGCCGTATTGAGAATTTTCTCGTTTTGTACAAATGCCGGGTCCTTCCGCAGGATGGACAATAGCACATCAGATCCACATTTTGGGAGCAGATTCTCCTGGCCAACTGCATGTTGAAAGCAGCAGGCAAGCAGGAGCAACGTATAAAAAAAGATAGTGCGAAAAAGCATAATTGGTTATTGAAAATAGGCGGTGTTCCAATCAAATGCAAGTCAGCAATTCAATTTAACAAAAGATAAGGGAATGGGTGCCTATTCAGCCCCAAAGATGTTTTTTCACCTTGTTATAAAAAACGGGGACTTCATTCAGTGGGTCATTCATGCCCAGGGTTTCTATGGGAACATTGCCCTTGTAATCAGAAGATTGGATGATTGAGCAGAGCCGCTTGAGGTCCATGGGTGTTTGAACGCCATTGATCAATAGTTTTTCCTTTACCTGCCAGTTCACGGCCAGCGGCATTGCTTTTCTAATCTCTTCGTAAGGGTCTGCGGCAATGAAATTACCAGTATCCACCACCAACCCCAGCCATTGGCTGTTGAGGGTCCCTATCAGTTCATGGCATTCATCAGCCGTTCTCAGGAAGTCATTGTGGTTTTGTATCCCCAGTATGACACCATGGGATTTTGCCTTTTCGAGGCATTTGTCCAATGCATGCACAATACGCGCATTCACCCTTTTCCTTTCATCACCCGTACTGTATTGCTTGGCTGTAAAAATGCGCAATACAGGGGCTCCCATCTTTGCCGCAACTTCTATCCAGCGCATCACAGTATCCAATTCCTTATTGAAGGAGATGGATTCACTGTAGGAAAATTCATTTCTCACACCCGTACCACTGATTTCAATTCCCAACGCATGCGCCTTTCTTTTGAACGCATAAATCTCTTCATCAGATGGTGTTTCAGGATAGGATGAAAAATAGTATCCTGTCATGTCAACAGCATCAAAGCCAGTCTTGGCACAGAATTCAAGCAATTCATTCTTGCTGATTTTTTTCTTTATCAGCATATCATTAAAAGAATATGCATTCAGGCTTAAGCGAAAGCGATTTTCTTTTTTCGATGGATTGTCTTCGGAAAAAGGAACAGCCCTTACCAACGAGATGGCTGGAAGGGCTGTGAGAAAATTTCTTCTGTTGAGGTGGGGCATGTTATATTGTTGACATGTCAATGACGAACCTGTATTTGATATCACCCTTGATCATCCGCTCATACGCCTCATTGATTTGTGAGATTGGAATGGTCTCAATTTCTGCAAAAATTCTGTGTTCATGACAGAAGTCAAGCATTTCTTGGGTTTCCTTGATGCTGCCAATCATAGAACCAACGATGCTTCGCCTGTTTTTGATCAGCGCAAACGGAGAAACTTTTGGCTGGTGCTCGGGCAAACCTACTACCAGCAGCTTTCCATTGAGTGCCAATAAATTGAGGTATTGGGTATAATCATGGTCGGCTGAAATGGCATCCAGCACAATATCAAAAGATGATGCATGGTCATTGAGTACTGCCGGATCCTTGGCCAAGATAAAATGATGGGCGCCCAGTTTGGAGGCCTCCTGAACCTTGGATGCTGATGTGCTGATGACGGTAACTTCCGCGCCAAATGCTACAGCAAATTTCACCGCCATGTGGCCCAGTCCACCCAATCCAACCACAGCCACTTTCATTCCAGCCTTGACACCTGCAAACCTCAGGGGAGAATAAGTGGTGATACCCGCACAAAGCAGCGGCGCAATGCCTGCAAGGTTTTCCTCGCCCTTGATCCGCAACACATAGTTTTCATCTGTTACAATTTCAGCAGAATACCCACCCATGGTGAGCATGCCTGAACCATCCCTTTCCGGTGCGTTATAGGTTCCGGTCATTCCTTCTTCACAATATTGCTCATGGTTGCTGTTGCAGTTTTTACAGGTACGGCAACTGTCTACCATCACACCCACTCCTACTGTTTGTCCAACACTGAACTGTGTTACTGCTGGGCCAACTGCTTTTACTTTTCCCACAATTTCATGGCCCGGAACCACTGGATAAACGGTGCCAGCCCACTCACCCCTTGCTGTATGGATGTCGCTGTGGCAGATGCCACAGTAAAGAATTTCCACCTGAACATCATGTGCACGAAGGTCTCTTCTTTGGATGGTCAGTGGTTCAATAGGAGATTGGCTACTGGATGCTCCGTAAGCTTTAACAATTGGCATAAATATTTATTTTTCTGAATTGATTACTGTTTTGCTGCCAGGTATTTTGCAGGCGCTTTTTGGAATTCGGCCTTGCATTCTGCTGAACAAAAACCATAAGCCTTGTCTTCATAGTGGCAGGTATCGCTGATTCCGGCAGATACGGGCATTCCACACGCATAATCGGTTGTATTGACGACCATTTCTGGCTTAAACTGGCTGTGGTTTTCCATGGAGGATTCCATTTCTGCAGGCTTGTTTTCAACAGCAGCTTTTTGGGTGTTGTTTGAACAAGCAAGTGACAATATGATAAAGGAAAGGATAACGATAGGATTTCTCATTGTTTTCTTTTGAAGTTACTTAATATCTGCTAATTCCGAATGGCGCACAAAATTGCGATAGGTTTGTCAATTTCCATTGAAAACGGGTTAATTTTATCATTAAATGATAGAAATGCAGTTAAATAAACCATTCATGATCATGAGGCTTTTGAAAGTTCCGGCAATCTGTTTATCATTTCTCGCCGTTTGTAGTGAATTGGCTGCACAAGAAAAAACCAATAATAATTTGCCCATTGGGGTTTTCGACTCTGGAACAGGCGGGCTGACGGTATTGGAAGCCATGCTTACCCTGGATGCCTTCAACAACGTTACCGGTAAACCCGGTGCTGATGGCAAGCTTGATTTTGACAAAGAGTATTTCCAATACCTCGCAGACCAGGCCAACATGCCTTATGGCAATTATGCGGCAGAGAACAAGACAAAGCTGCTCAAGGAACATGTAGTGAAAAACATGGATTTTTTGCTCAAGAACAGATACGATATCAATTGGATGCAGCAGACAAGCCCCAAAGAAAAACAGTCTGTCAAGATGCTTGTTCTTGCCTGCAATACCGCTACAGCCTTTGCCCTTGATGAAGTAAAACAGTTTGTAAAAACCAATGGCACCAAGGCACCGGTGGTTGGGGTCATCAATGCTGGTGTTAAAGCTGCACTGGCCTATCAGTCTACCCATGAAAAAGGGGCCATCGGGGTATTCGCAACAGCAGGCACTGTTGCTTCTGACGGTTATCCCAAGACCATCAGGACGATGGCTGCATCCTTGCAGATGCCCGCGCCAGTGATTGTCAGCCAGGGCGGATTCGGGCTGGCAGATGCCATTGATCGCGACTATAGTTTTTATGTTGACACGGCAAGTGCCTACAGAAAAGATTACAAGGGGCCATCCGTCAACAACCTCAAATACAAGATTGACACGGCACTGCTCAATGTCTACAAATTCAACAAGGAAAACAATAAGCTGCTCTGCGAGTACGACGATAAGGGAAAATGCCTGGACATCCAGCTCAATGACCCTGAGAACTATGTGCGCTATCATCTCGTTAGTCTTTTTGAAAAGATGCGCGCAGAGGGAATCACCACACCCATGAATACCTTGATTCTGGGATGTACACATTATCCTTTCATGAGAGATACGATCAAGAATGTGCTGAATGAATTGTACAACATGCAATTCAACGGGCAATATGCCTACCGTTCCGTTTTGGCCAAGCATGTGGAGTTGATTGATCCTGCGGTAGAAACAGCCAAGGAGGCCTATATTGAAATGAGAAAACTTGCCCTGGGCAACACCCTGTCAAAGCAGCCCAATAAATTCTTCATCACAGTACCCAACAAGTCATTGAATGAAGTGCAACTTCAACCTGATGGCTGGTTTACCTACGAATACAAGTATGGAAGACAAGAAGGGGCAAACAAGCCATTTGTGCTGTTCACCCCTTTTGATGATAAGAATATTTCTGAAGCCACCTATCTGCGGTTGAAAGCTGCTCTTCCGGCGGTGTATAAGGCTGTTCAATTGGCGAAATAACCAACATGTTACCTGATAACAATGAATAAACTTGAACTAAGCAAGAGACTGATTCATGACCATCAATCATTTATTGATCTTATCTCATCATTTTCAAACGAAGATTTGATGAGATCTCATGATAATAAATGGAACCCTGCACAACAATTAGAGCATGTATATCTTTGTCTTCGTCCAATTAAACTGGCAATCAGCTTACCCAATATTATTCCTGCCATTCTTTTTGGGAAATCAAAAAAGGGGAGCAGAAGTTATGAATCCCTGGTTGAAGCCTATCAACTCAAATTGAAAAACGGGGGCAAATCTCCTTTAATCTATGAGCCCAAAAACTCAACGAGAGGAGTAAACAAACGAAAAATAGATTTACTCCATTTAGTGAACAGCATTTGTAATAAAATAAACCAGTGTCAGGAAAATGATTTAGACAGTTTTTTATTGCCTCATCCACTGTTGGGCAAATTGACAGCAAGAGAGCTGCTCTACTTTGCAATTTATCATGTTGGGCATCACCAAAATCAAATTGAAAAGTAGATCACGCTTTTCATGACAAATATTTGCAAGTGGAAGGTCACAATTTCATTGTCGGTTTAAAACTTTTTTAATCCATCTGGATGCAATAAACACAATTCTTTCAGACAGCCCTAAGCCGATCCACAACTCATTTCCCCTCCACCACTTTCAGCGTCCACACATGGTCTGTAGTCGACTTTAATTCAGCAGGAATCATGATTTCATACCCTGTGGTGGTCTTCTTCCATTTCATGTTTTTCTTGCTGCCCAACATGATGATGTTTGCCTTTTCAGGGATGTCGATTTTGCTGATGTTGAGCTTCCCTTCAGCCGGAAATTCAAACATGAAAATGTACTGTGTATTGCCATCCTTCGATTTGGTGAAGCGGATATTCTCCCCTTCATTGAAGGCCTTGTTCATCCTGCTGCCATAAATGCCTTCGCCATTGACCTTGATCCAATCGCCCATGCCCTTCAATCGGTCATATGCTTCAGCATCTAATTCTCCATTAGGGTCTGGGCCGATGTTCAGAAGGAAATTTCCACCCTTGCTCACCACATCAACCAGTTTTTCCACCAACTCATTGGTGGGCTTGTACTTGTCATTGGGCGCATAGCTCCAGCTGCCGGCCATGGTCATGCAGGTTTCCCAGGGGTATGGCAGTCCGGTTTCCGGGATATGTTGTTCAGGCGTCAGGTAGTTTTGGTGCTCACCAGGCACGGCCCTGTCAACCACAATCAGCTTCGGTTGCTTGAGGCGAGACTTTCTGACAATTTCCGCCATGTTGATGTCCTGGCTTTGAGGGTTCCTCGCCACCCTTGAATTGTCGTAGATTTCAAGCAATTCGGTCTTGATCTCTTCGTCTGTTTTTTTGCGCACCCAGCCGCCATCCAGCCAAAGAATATCAACAGTACCATAATCCGTCATCAGTTCATCAATCTGATTATGGGTGAACTCGACAAACTTTTTCCATTGTTCGGGGTGCTTCCTGATCGAGTAGTTGGGATTGCGATCACTGGCAGGGAAACGCTTCCACCAATAGGAATCAGCGTGCCAATCGGGTTTTGAAAAATAAGCACCGATCCAAAAATTCTCCTTGCGGAAAGCACTGAAAACCTCTTTTGCAATATTGCTCCTTGGATTGCTGGAAAAAGGAGTCCCTTTGTCGGTGATTTTGTAGTCTGTAAACCTGGTGTCGAACATGCTGAATCCGTCATGGTGCTTCGTGGTGAAGACCATGTATTTCATGCCAGCTTCTTTTGCTGCTGCAGCCCATTTTTCCGGAGCAAATTTTGCGGGATTGAAGGTGTTTTTCAGCGCCTCATACTTTTTCACATAGTCGTTGTATTCAGTAGCCACACCTTTTTTCCAGGCATCGATGGCCCAGCCCACATCTTCAGGGCAAATGCTCCAGCTTTCCACAACGCCCCATTGGCTGTAAGGTCCCCAGTGCATGAGCAGTCCGAACTTCAAGTCCTGCCATTCTTCTAATCTTTGTTGGATGGCGGGGTTGGGGTCGGGGTAGTAGGCTTTTTCCTGCGCGCTGATCACTGTACTCATCAACAACATTGTGGCGCAAAGCAAATGCTTGATAAATTTCATTGTTCACTTGTTTGAATCTAAAATAGCCAACTTCGTGAAAAAAACAATGCAAGAAGTGAAATTCACCTCTTGAATGCTTTTTCGGTATTTTCGGTTTCCAAACTTTCACCAATGAGATCAATACAAATTAGCCTGGCTTTGATGACCACAGTGCTCATCTCCCAAATGCTTTATGCCCAAAAGGACACTGCTTTCACGCGCTACAAAAATCTTCCGCTGAAAGCCAGCAGGATGATGGACCTCAGTACCAATGAGGGTACCTGGACTTCCGTAGACATTAGTCCGGATGGCAAGACCATCATTTTTGACATGATGGGCGATCTTTACACCATTCCCGCCGCTGGTGGAAAGGCTACACAGCTTACCCGCGGGCTTGCATTTGATCAGCATCCCCGCTATAGCCCAGATGGCAAAAAAATCCTTTTTGTATCCGACAAAAGCGGTGCAGAGAACCTCTGGTACATAGACACAGAGAAAAAAGATACGGTTCAGCTCACCAAAGAAATCAACCAGAATTTTCCTTCCGCAGACTGGACCCCTGATGGCAAATACATTGTTTACGCCAAGGGAAGAAGAGTCAACAAGCTTTACATGATCCACAAGGATGGTGGATCGGGGACGCAACTCATTGATGAGCCTGCAACATTAAAGACCATTGATCCTGCCATCAGCCACGACGGAAAGTTGATTTATTATTCTTTCCGCACGGGTTCATGGAACTATAATGCCCAACTCCCGCAATATCAAATTGGCGTATATGACAGGGCCAATGCCCGCACCACCAAACTCACCTCCCGCTATGGATCTGCTTTCACTCCCGTACTCTCTGGTGATGGCAAATGGCTGGTCTATGGAACCCGGTTTGAAGACAAAACCGGCTTGGTGATCCGCGACATCAAAACCGGTGATGAGCGCTGGTTGGCTTATCCTGTGCAAAGAGACGACCAGGAATCCATCGCTGTGTCCGGGGTTTTGCCTGCCATGGCTTTTACACCAGATGACAAACATCTCCTGGCTTCTTTTGGCGGAAAAATCAACAAGATTGACATCAGCAATGGCAGCTATACCGAAATCCCTTACGAAGTGGATGGCAAGCTGGAACTGGGTCCTGAAGTGCTATTCAAATATCCCATCAAGGACACAACTGCGGTCATGGCCAGCCAGATCCGCGATGCTGTTCCTTCTCCTGATGGCAAGCAACTGGCCTTTACAGTTTTGAACAGGCTTTACCTGATGGATTATCCTGGCGGTACTCCCAAACGCCTGACTTCTAATGATTTCACTGAAGCCCAGCCTTCATGGAGCCCAGATGGCAAAAAAATTGTTTTCAGCACCTGGGCTGCCAATGGCGGAAACATAGTTTCTGTTGATGTGAATGGTGCGAATACAAAAACACTGACAACCGTTCCAGGCCTTTATTCATCAGCCCGGTATAATCTGTCGGGCGACAGGATTGTGTATGTGCATGCGCCGAACCAAAAATTCAGGGATGCCTTTGATCCGGGTTATGATGATGCAGAAGACCTGCTTTGCTGGATGAACGCAGCGGGCGGAACTGAAAATGTAATCGACAAGGCCAATGGACGCTACAATCCTCATTTCTCCATCAATGACGACCGCATTTACATGAATGCAGGCGGCAGCCTGATCTCCATCAAATGGGATGGCACCGATCAAAAAGTACATGCCAAGATCAGTGGCATCACCACCTATGGTTCCATTGCCATGCACAAGGGCAAACCCATGGCAGATCCCTGTATCGTTCCAGACGAATTGGCTACAGAAGACGCCAGGGAAAACAATCCTGCATCCCCAGCCAGTGAAATATGGCTTTCCCCCAAAGGAGAAAAAGCGATTGCCAAAGTCAACAACAATATCTATGCCGTCACCATTCCATCAACAGGAAAAATGATTTCTGTTTCTGTTGCAGATGCCAGCAGTGCTGAGTTTCCGAGCAAGAAACTGACCGAGATTGGCGGTGAGTTCCCAAGCTGGTCTGCCAATGGAGAGAAGATTCATTACAGCCTGGGTGCGGCCCATTTTGTTTATGATCTCTTCCAGTCCGATAACATGGACGACAGCCTGAAGGCTGCCAAGAAATTGGCTGATCTCAAGGCCCAAACTGATACGACCAAGAAATCAACGGCAGACAGTTCGAAAAAATCCATGGTAAAGAAAGAAGATCCAAAATACACGCCTGAAGAAACCTGGGTCAAGGTCTACTATGCCAAGGACAATCCATCTTCAACCATCCTGCTCAAAGGCGCACGCATCATCACCATGAAAGGCGATGAGGTCATTGCCAAAGGGGATGTATTGATCGTAAACAACCGCATCAAATCTGTCGCCAAAAATATTCAAGCCCCCAAGGGTGCCAAGGTGATTGATGTTGCCGGTAAAACAGTGATTCCGGGTTTTGTGGATGTGCACTCGCACATGTGGCCCAGCTGGGGAATCCACAAGAACCAGGTCTGGATCTATGCAGCCAATCTGGCCTATGGCGTTACCACCACCCGTGACCCACAGACCGCTACCACAGATGTACTCACCTATGCCGACATGGTGGAAGCCGGGCAGATGGTGGGCCCCCGTGTATATTCAACGGGTCCTGGCGTAGGGTATTGGGCCTACAACATCAAGGACTCTGCGCAAGCAGAGAATGTGCTCAAGCAATACAGCAAGTATTACAATACACAATACATCAAAATGTACCTCACTGGCAACAGGCAGGCCAGGCAGTGGATCATCAATGCATCCAAGAACCAAAAACTCATGCCTACCACCGAAGGTGGATTGGATTTCAAATTGAACATGACCAACCTTTTGGATGGTTATCCCGGCCATGAACATTCCATTCCCATCTTTCCTTTGTACAAGGACGTGACCAAGGTAGTGGCTGATGCAAAGATGGCTGTAACGCCCACCTTGCTGGTGTCTTATGGCGGGCCGTGGGCTGAGAATTATTATTACGAAACCGACAATCCTTACAGCAACAAGAAATTGCAATTCTTCACGCCCTACGAAGAGCTGGCTGGCAAGTCCAGGCGCCGGGCAGCATGGTTTCTTCCTGAGGAGCATGTGTTCCAGAAACATGCACAAAGCATGAAGTCCATTGTTGAAAAGGGAGGAATCGCTGGCATCGGCTCCCATGGCCAGTTGCAGGGGCTTGGCTTTCATTGGGAAGTATGGGCCATGCAAAGTGGTGGCATGAGAACCATTGATGCCTTGAAAGTATCCACCATTCAGGGTGCTGAGGCCTTGGGCTTGGACAAGGACCTTGGCAGCATCGAAGCAGGCAAACTTGCTGACCTGATCATCCTTGACAAGAATCCACTGGACAATATCCGCAACACCAATACCATTAAGTTTGTGATGAAAAACGGAAGGTTGTACAATGGCGACAATGGAGATGAGATTGCACCAGCGGTGAAAAAACTCAACAGAACTGAGTGGGAAAAAGCGGCACCCTCCATCACCACAACGGTGAAGGAATAGCCGCCCATGATAAGAACATAAATACAGAACAGCAGCGAGGGATTGTATCATTACTTTCCCTCGTTGTTTTTTAATAACTTGGCATCATGAAATTTTTGCTCTCCTTTTCCATATTGTTGTTGTCCATTGCTACAGATGCACAGCCCATCGATACCACCGAATGGAGCAACTACATGAAGAACACACGGCTCTACTGGGACAGTCTTGGTTCGGATTATTATGACGGCATTATTGCAGGCAATGGCAGGCTTGGTGTGAATGCATACCGCGAGGGGGATAAGGCCATCAGGTTCGATGTAGGAAGGTCTGATGTAACGGATCAGCGTCCACACTATCCCGACAGCCTGTTCACCCAACAACTTGTTTCCCACCCAAGATTACCCATCGGCAAAATGGTGATCAGGACAGAAGGAAAAATACTGGGGGCCCAAATTAACCTCGATATCTACAATGCCATTGCCAAAGGGCATGTCAATACGGCCCGTGGACGGGTGGAACTTTTTTTCTTTGTACCAACCGGCGAGGATATTATCCATATTGAAGCATCTGAATTCGGAGGCGAAAAAATATTCTGTGAATGGGTTGCAGAGCAGAGCATCAGCCCTCGCATTTCCTTTGGCAGGGGGGATAATAAATTGTACAAATACCAGGCCAATCCTGATTTTGTCATGAAGGATTCTGCAGGTTACGGCATTTGTTACCAGCCCTTGCTCACAAAAGGTGAATATGCAACGGTTTGGAAACATGGTGCCATCAAAGAAAAGCACGTGATTGATGTGGCCGTTGGATACAGTGAAAATGAAACAGGGAAAGCCAGGCCCGAGGCCATCGCTGCCATCAAGCGATTTCAGGCAAAAGCATTCGATCTTGTAATGGCCAAACACAGAAATTGGTGGAATGCCTATTTCAGAAAAAGCTTCATTTCCATTCCCGATAAAAGGGTTGAAACCTACTACTGGCTTCAGTTGTACAAGTTGGCTTCTGCTACAAGAGAAGACAAGCCCATGATGGACCTGATGGG
>CANHSD010000034.1 GCA_947463105.1 Chitinophagaceae bacterium | reverse complement strand
TGCCTGCGTTCAGTGCCATAGCCATCCTTATGATCCCTTCAAACATGAGGAATATTATAAGTTCATGGCATATTTCAATAATTCTAGGGATGAGGACACCTATGACGATTATCCTCTGTTGCGCGAGTTTCGCAACAAGAGCATCGGTCAATACGATTCCGTAATCACCTGGATAAATTTATACGGCAACAATGACCTCAAAACCTTTTATTCCAGTTTGCTTAAAACAGGTCAGCAGTGCATCAACAGTTTGTTGGCTGATTCCATGATCAATGCGGCGCTTGCTGATACCAAATTTCTCATGTTGCGTAAATCATCCTGGGCCAGGATGAAATCCATCAACCTGACCAACAGGTCAACCCTTCTCATCCGGTATGCCTCTGGTAATGACAACGGACAACTGAGCATCAGGTTGGATTCTACCATTGCCCAACCTTACTTGAAAATTAAGATCGATAAGACCAAAGGTGGCTGGACCTTGCTTAAAGTAGATCTTCCTCCCGGTTCAAGTGGAGTCCACGACCTTTACCTCAATTATGAAAACAGCACCTTGAAGTCAAAAGATGACAATGGAATGCGTTTTGACTGGTTTGCCTTTACACCTGCTTTCCCGGGGAAGAATCAAAAAGATTATACAACATACCATGATCTTTTTATCCAGACCTTGAACAGACCGGATGCTGAATTCACGCCCATCATGCTCGACAATCCTGCAGACATGAAACGAAAAACCTATGTTTTTGAAAGGGGTAACTGGTTGCTCAAAACAAAACAAGTGGAGGCTGGATTACCTGAATTGTTTGTTAATGACAAGGACATCAAACTCAGGAACAGGCTGGGATTGGCCCAGTGGATGACAGAGAAAACCAATCCCTTGACGGCCAGAACGATGGTCAACAGGTTATGGGAGCAGCTGTTTGGACAAGGATTGGTTGAAACACTGGAAGACCTGGGTTCTCAGGGAGCCAACCCGACACATCCGGAACTGCTGGATTATTTGGCTTATCAATTCATGCATGAAGACAATTGGAGCATCAAAAAAACATTGAAAAGGATGGTCATGTCTGCCACTTACCGTCAATCTTCTAAATCCACGGATGAGGCCAAAGAAAAGGATCCCCTCAATAAATATTATTCCCATGCCCCAAGAGTGAGGCTCAGTGCCGAGCAAGTAAGGGATCAGGCACTGGCCATTTGTGGTGCCCTCAGCGATAAAATGTACGGACCCAGTGTTATGCCTTATCAGCCAGAGGGAATCTGGCGATCACCCTATGATGGCCGGAAATGGAAGCAAAGTGATGGTGAAGACCAATACCGACGCGCCATTTATACCTATTGGAAACGAACCAGCCCATACCCTTCCATGATCAGTTTTGACGGATCAGCACGAGAAGTGTGTGCAACCAGGCGCATAAGAACAAACACTCCTTTGCAAGCACTGACCTTGCTCAATGATTCAACCTATTGGGATCTTTCCGTTAAACTTGCCCAGAACCTGCTCAAAGACAAATCACTTTCCCTTGAGCAAAGAATTGGTAAAGGATATGCCTTGGCAACCGGTCACCCCATCAATGAGCAAAAAACAAAAGCATTTCAGTTGCTATATAGTTCTAGTTTTCAAAAACTGGAAAAAGAAAAAGAAAAAATACTGGGCATGCTATCAGATTCAGTGTATAGAAAACAAGGCAGGGAGTTAGCCGCATTTGCTGTTGTCACCAATGCCATCTTAAACCTCGATGAAGTAATCACCAAGAACTAGATCAACAACAATGGCAAAAGAAAAAATACAACTGGAGGCACAAAGAACCGCGCTATCCTATCAAACAAGAAGACATTTTTTAGGGAAATGCAGGACTGGCATGGGAATGATGGCATTAGGTTCAGTATTGGACAGCTGCAACCTCTTCTCCGGAAACAATGCAGATGGATCACTGGTGTCCAATCCCCTTTCTCCCCGCTCACCTCATTTTCAGGGAAAAGCAAAATCGGTTATTTTCCTACACATGGCTGGGGCGCCCTCACAATTGGAGATGTTTGACTATAAGCCAGAATTGCAAAAAATGGATGGCCTCGATTGTCCTGATTCATTTATTAAGGGAAAGAAATTTGCCTTCATCCGTGGCGTTCCTAAATTATTGGGTCCTCAGGCTAACTTTAAACAATATGGTCAAAGTGGTTTGTGGCTATCTGATAACCTCCCCCATTTTCAACAGGTCATTGATGATGTAACCATCCTAAAAGCAGTCAACACAGACCAATTTAACCATGCACCGGCACAATTGCTGATGCACTGTGGTACACCAAGGTTGGGAAGACCGAGCATGGGCTCATGGGTAACTTACGGACTGGGGTCTGAGAACAGCAACTTGCCCGGCTTTGTGGTCTTGACTTCTGGGGGCAGAAATCCGGATGCAGGAAAAAGCATTTGGGGAAGTGGTTTTCTGCCATCCGTGTACCAGGGTGTTCAATGCAGGTCTGAGGGCGATCCGGTACTGTTTCTGGAAGACCCCAATGGCTTTGACAGAGATATGCGGAAAGCTTCAATAGAAGCCATCAATAATGTGAACGAACTCTCCTATGCTGAATACAAGGATCCTGAAATTTTAGCGAGGATTTCTCAATACGAAATGGCGTTCAAAATGCAGATTGCTGTACCAGATGTCATGAGCATCGCTGATGAACCGGCCTATATCCATGAAATGTATGGCACAAAACCAGGTGAAGAGTCTTTTGCCAACAATGCCCTTCTTGCCAGAAAACTGGTTGAGAAAGGTGTTAGATTCGTGCAATTGTTTGATTGGGGATGGGATAGCCATGGTACCGGAGAAGATACAGCACTTGACAAAGGATTCATTGGCAAATGTTTGCAAAATGATAAGGCTGTATCTGCTTTGCTCCTGGATTTGAAGCAAAGGGGTTTGCTGGAAGAGACACTTGTGGTATGGGGTGGAGAGTTTGGAAGAACACCCATGCAAGAAAACCGGGATGGCAAACAAAACAGCTTCAAAGGACGGGATCATCACTCAGATGCCTTCAGCATGTGGATGGCAGGAGGTGGAATCAAAGGTGGATTTAGTTATGGAGAAACAGATCCAATCGGATACAATGCCATTGAGGGGAAAGTTTCTGTTTACGATATACAGGCCACTATATTGAAACAGCTTGGGTTTGACCATGAGCAATTGACGTATCAATTTCAGGGCAGGCCATTCAGGCTAACAGATGTGTTTGGAAAACCCATAGACCCAATCATCGCTTAATTTTAACCATGAACAACAGAAGAAATTTTCTGAAGACTGGATCATTGATGACTGGCTCTTTGCTATTTGCGGAATTGGATTCGTTTGCAACACCTGTAGTCAAGTTGCCTTCATCTGCTTTGATCATCATGGCAACCAATTGGGGGTTCAAAGGAAATCTTGTGGAATTCTGTGCTGCAGCCAAAAAAGATGGATACGATGGCATAGAAGTATGGGTTCCTGGCTCTGTTGCTGAGATGGAAACACTGAGCGAAGCAGTAAGTAATGCCGGATTACAATTAGGGTTGTTGGCAGGCGGATATGATGCCAATCCCTCATTGCATAAAAAACAGTTTTCTGATGCAATAAAAAGAGCCATCTCCTTAAAACCCCTTTATATCAACTGTCATTCTGGTAAAGATTATTTCAGCGTTGAAGACAATGCAGCAATGTTGGCGATGACCATTGATCAATCCGTTGCTTCAGGCGTACCCATCTACCATGAAACCCACCGGGGTAGGATGCTTTTTGCAGCCCATGTTACCAAGGGGTTCATTGATCGATTCAAAGAATTAAAACTGACCCTCGACATCTCTCATTGGTGCAATGTACATGAGAGTTTATTGGGTGATCAACCCATCAATGTTGAGGCTGCATTAGCAAGAACACACCATATCCATGCGAGGATTGGCCATGCTGAGGGACCACAAGTCAATGACCCCCGTGCACCAGAATGGAAAAATGAGGTAAAGGCACATTTTGACTGGTGGGATAAGGTCGTTGCGAGAAAAAAAGCCGACGGACAACCCCTCACAATACTTACTGAATTTGGTCCGCCCCATTATCTGCAAACCATTCCCTATACAGGGCAACCTGTTGCTGACCAATGGGCCATCAACAAGTATATGATGGAAACACTTAGAAAAAGATACAGCTAAAACCATAGCATGAACCTGATAGAACTGATAGGCCGCTTTCATCCCATTTTGGTGCATTTACCCATTGGTATTTTTGTGCTCGTTATTGTAATGGATGGACTAACGAGGTTTGATAAGTTTGCATATTTCTCTGCTTCGATTCGACTGATCCTGGGAATAGGAATTGTGTCGGCTATCCTTTCTCTTGTAACAGGATATACCCTTTCTCTGGAAGAGAGCAACAACCAAGATTTGGTTGATAATCACCAGTGGACGGCGATTGGAACCACTGCCCTCTTTACTGCATATTATTTTTTGAGGCAAAAATTGATAGCCAAACGACTTGCCCATACCTATACGCTACTATTGTTGCTCGTTATGTTGGCCTGGACCGGTCACCAGGGTGGCTCACTTACCCATGGCGAAGGATTTTTAACTGAAGGAATCTTTGAGACCAAAACAGCCACCGAAACACAATTGAACATCAAAGACATCAATCAAGCCCTAGTTTACAAAGACCTGGTTCAGTATACATTGAACCAAAAATGTGTTCAATGTCATGGTGCTGAAAAACAAAAAGGAAAATTACGCTTGGACGACCTGACCTGGATTAAAGCAGGCGGTAAAAATGGCAATCTAATCAATACCTCAAATCCAGCCGACGGAGAATTGATCAAAAGAATTTTGATGGATGATATTGAAGAGCACCACATGCCTCCGAAAGAAAAAACACAGCTCACAGATGCAGAACTGGTCATTTTACAGTGGTGGATCAATGCAGGTGCCTCTTTTGATAAATCTGTAGCAGCATTGACTCCAGATGCAAAGGTGATGAAAGCATTGGCATCTTTCAAAGCGGAGAACCAAAACCAGGAAAAAGCCATCATCAAAACCAGAGAGTCCATCAAACCACTTGAGAAGAAAATACAGGAAAAGCTTGAAAAAATGGGTTGGGTAATCTCACCTGTTGCTTCAGATGACAATCATATACGACTGACTGGATACAATATAGAAATTTCATTAAAAGATGCTTTGGCTTCAGCTGCTGAAATCAGTGAGCATGTTATAGAACTGAAATTATCATTTTCAGCATTACAGGATAATGACCTGAATAATCTCAGCAAGTTAAAGAACCTTGAGAAGCTTTGGTTAGATCATACAGGAATAGCTGACAATGCATTGAAGCAGGCTACAGCATTAAATAATCTGGAATACCTAAACATTGTAGGGACAAAAACAACTGCCAGTGGTGTAAAAAATCTGATGAACCTGCCGAAATTAAAAATGATTTATTTACAGGGAACTAAAATAACAGCTGAAGAAAAGCTTGCATTGGAATCAATAAAAAGCAATGCTAAATTATACTTTGGCGATTCAATGAAATCAGCCATTACGGATACCCTATTTGTAAAAAAAGCTGAGTAATTACTATGCTGTGACAGCTTTATAGTGGTCAAGCAATGCCAGTTGATTGACAGTTCTATCGTAATTGTTCATAGGATACTTAATACCATAATAGGTATCGTCATTCAGAAAATCGGTCAAAAACCGCAAGGCCTGCATATAGATCATGAATTCTCCGGCATAATTGACAGCGTCCAATTCTTCCTTGTTCAACTGATCTTTCATGTGCTCAAGGTAACCCGCAATGATCGCTTTGTAAAAATCAGGTCGTACATATACTTGCGACAGATCCGTCTCTTCCTCGTTGCCCGGCGAAAGATAAGTCCGGAACATATCACCCAGATCACTGATCAAGAGCCCAGACATGACGGTGTCAAGATCAATTACACAAACACCTTTACCCTCTCCATTCAGCAAAACATTGTTGATTTTTGTATCGTGGTGAGTGACGCGTTGTAAGAATTGGGATGATGATACAATAGATTGGTATCTCGTGACAATTTTTAAATCATGTTGAATCTGCTCAATAAGTTTAGCGGCATGTTGAATCCTGTCCTTGTTCCCATTCTGCATTGCTTCAGTAAACTGTTCCCATCTGAAGGATAGGTCATGAAATCGCGGAATGGTAGGTTTGAGTATGCTCACATCCATCCCTTTAAATGCTGCAGTGAACTTTCCAAATTGAAGTGAAGCTTCATAGGCTTGCTCAGCAGTGGAGCATGCATCAACAGTATGGGTTCCTTTGACAAAAGGGGTTAGCCTGAAAAATGAACCTGATTCGATGGCATATGGCTCTCCAGTTATTGTAGACAATGGTGTTGGGTAAAAAACTTCCCTGCCATTTTGTTCGAGGAAATTGGATAGGCCTTCAAGATTGGAGGCAATATTCAATGGGGTTTTAAAGACTGATGTATTGACTTCTTGCAGGATGTACTCAGGTGAAGATCCTGTTGATACAGTATATGTTTTATGGATAAGTCCATTGCCAAATAAAGCAAGGTGATGAGACGCTGTATCAGAAAAGTACTGGGATAAGATATGGTTACCAATCATAGAATCAATATAATAACCTCACTTTAAGCGACCCCTTAACTTTTTTGAGCAACTCAACCGCATTTTTGGATAGCTTCTTGTCAATATCCAAGACTACATAGCCAATCTCATCATTGGTTTTGAGGTATTGACCAAGTATATTGATTTTATTTTCAGACAAAGTAGTGTTGATTTCAGACAAGACTCCCGGAACATTGGTATGAATATGCAAAATGCGGTGTGTGCCTTCTTGCGGGGAAAGGTTTAATTCAGGAACGGTATGTGATCCTGTGGTGGCACCCATTTCAAGATACTGCAATAATTTGGCACTCACATCCTCACCTATATTGTACTGGGCTTCCTCGGTAGATCCACCAATATGTGGGGTCAGCAGTACGTTAGGAATATGTTGAAGGGGCGAAGAAAACGGATCCCCGTTTTTCTCAGGCTCAACAGGGAAAACATCAATGGCAGCTCCTGACAAATCTCTACTTGTAAGTGCGGTAGTTAAAGCATCAAGGTCAACCACTTCTCCCCTGGCAAAATTGATCAGGATGGATCCCTTTTTGAAATGCTTTAGCAGGGATTTATTGACCAGGTTTTTGGTCTGTTGTGTTTCAGGAATATGCAGGGTAACGATATCAGCCTTTGAAACAACCTCCTTGAGTGTCTTTCTGGATTCTGCATTACCAAGCGGTAACTTGGTCACATTGTCATAAAATAAAACTTTCATTCCCAATGACTCCGCAAGAATGCTTACCTGTGAACCAATATTGCCGTAGCCGATAATACCCAGGGTTTTACCTCTTATTTCAAAACTTCCTTTGGCATCCTTGTTCCATTGTCCCTCATGGGCAGCTTTGTTTTTATCCAGAATTTTCCTGATAAGGATAATAGAGGCGCCAATGACCAGTTCAGCCACTGATCGGGTATTGCTGTAAGGGGCATTAAAAACAACTATTCCTTTTTTACGGGCTGTATGAAGATTTACCTGGTTGGTACCAATACAAAAACAACCAATCGCCTGTAGTTTTTCAGCATGCTGCAAAACCTTTTCAGTAATCTGTGTTTTTGACCTGATGCCTACCATGTGCACCTGTTTGATCTCATTGATCAGTTGGTCTTCGGAAAGGGCACCTGAAATTTTTTTGATGTTTGCATAGCCAGCATCTTTGAAAACTTTGATGGCAGCATCACTAATATTTTCAAGCATTAAGATCTTGATCTTATCTTTGGGGTAACTGGTTTTGTTAATATTAACCATTTTTTTAATCTGTAGATTTAAACAAAATTAGCAACTTATTGTTCCGTTTCCAATTTACGCACAGCAATGCAGAAACTTAAACTGTTCATTATATTGTTTATCGCCTTTTCGGCACTTTTTTATTTTGTTGATCGAAACAGAAAGCAAAGCCCAACCGGTCTGAAGGAATCCATACCATCCATCAATGAGGCTACCAATATTGCATTCACACCCATAGACTATGAACTCAAGAACGCAAGCCAACATTTTTTTGATGAAACATTGCTACGCTCAAGGTTCAATGGTGGCATTCTTGTTGCCAGGAATGGAAAAATAATCTTTGAAAACTACCATGGACTTCAAAATGTACTGAGTGGAGAGCCCATTGACTCCAACACTGCTTTTCACCTGGCCTCTGTTTCGAAGACATTCACCGCCATGTCCATCCTTAAACTATGGGAAAATGCCTCATTACTGCTAGATGATCCTGTAACAAAATACCTGGAAGGCTTTCCATTTCCATTGATTACGATCAGGAACCTGCTCAGTCACCGCAGCGGATTGCCCAATTATGTCCATTTTGTTGAAAAAATGGGTTGGGATACACATCGTTTTGTAACCAACACCGATATTTTACACATATTAATTGACAATGCAGCCAAGCTTAAACCTGGCCGGGCCAACGCCTATTTCGACTATTGCAATACCAATTACGCCCTTTTGGCCTTGATTGTTGAAAAAGTAAGTCAGCTTAGTTTTTCCGAATACCTAGATAAAGTATTCTTCAAGCCCCTTGGCATGAACAATAGTTTTGTTTATACCGTAGACATGGCAGAAAAGGTACTTCCTTCTTTTAAATTCAACAACCAAAGAGAACCGATGATGTTTCTTGATGCCGTTTATGGCGATAAAAATATCTACAGTACACCAAGAGACATGATGAAATGGGATTTTGCACTTTCAAAAAATCAACTTTTCTCGGAAAAAACGCTGGAAGAGGCATTTAAGGGATATAGTTATGAAAGAAGAGGAACCCGCAACTACGGGCTTGGTTGGAGACTGGTTGAAATGCCAACTGGAAAGAAAATCATCTATCACAATGGATGGTGGCATGGAAACAATACTGTTTTCAGCAGACTTCCTGAGGATTCTACTGCCATCATTGTCCTGGGAAACAAGTTCAACAGAAGCATTTATAAGGCCAAAAAAATTGCAGGAATATTCAAAGGATACGGAATTCAGTCTGATGATGATGAGTAATGGTCTTACCCTGAATATCCTATTCCTTCAGTGAAAAATGATTCGGCAAAAAACCTTCATTTTTCATCAGTTTTTGTCTATTTTTGCTGCCCCTAAGTCAGTAAAACACTGTTTAGTTCAATAACCAAATGCATTAAAATTGTTTATGGAAAATTTGATCTATCTCGTTCCCATGATGGGAGTTGTCGGACTGCTTTACACACTTATCCAGTTCAAATGGGTATCAAAGCAGGATGCCGGTTCTGAAAGAATGAAAGAAATCAGCACCTATATTGCTGAAGGAGCCATGGCATTTTTGAAGGCAGAATGGAAAATTCTTGCCTATTTTGTAGCCATAGTAGCCTTACTTTTGGGCTTTATGGCCCAAAGCAATGCAGGTAGCCATTGGAGCATTGCCATTTCTTTTGTTATAGGTGCCGTTTTCAGTGCTACAGCAGGTTATATAGGCATGAAAGTGGCAACCAAAGCCAATGTGCGCACAGCTGAAGCAGCCAAAACAAGCCTTAGCAAAGCACTCAATGTTTCCTTCACCGGTGGTGCAGTCATGGGCCTTGGTGTTTCAGGATTAGCAGTTTTAGGTTTAGGAGGCTTGTTCATCATTCTGAAACATTTTTTTGCCCCAGACGGAGATGCTGAAGGCATGTTGCGCACCATTGAAGTGTTGACGGGTTTTTCACTCGGAGCAGAGAGCATAGCCCTTTTTGCACGTGTTGGTGGTGGAATTTACACCAAGGCTGCTGACGTAGGCGCTGATTTGGTTGGAAAGGTTGAAGCGGGTATTCCAGAGGATGACCCCCGTAATCCAGCTACCATTGCAGACAATGTAGGAGATAATGTTGGAGACGTTGCTGGTATGGGTGCTGACTTGTTTGGCTCATACGTAGCGACTGTTTTGGCGACCATGGTGCTTGGACAAGAAACCATTTCAAATGACAATTTTGGTGGCATTGCCCCTATTTTGTTACCAATGGTTATTGCTGGCGTAGGTATTCTTTTGTCTATCGTTGGTACCTTTTTTGTCAGGGTGAGTGATGCAGCTGGTGCTAGTACACATGCAGTACAAAAAGCCCTCAACATGGGTAACTGGGGTTCAATGATCCTGACAGCATTCGCAGCATACTTTATTGTAAATTATATTTTACCAGAAACAATGACCTTGCGTGGTCTTGAGTTCACGCGCAATGGCGTTATTGGTGCTATCGCTGTAGGTCTTGTGGTGGGTGCACTCATGAGCATCATCACAGAATATTACACAGCCATGGGCAAACGACCTGTGATGAGCATCATTCGCCAATCTGCTACAGGTCACGCAACCAATATTATTGGTGGACTTGCCATAGGCATGGAAAGTACATTTTTGCCAATTTTAGTGTTGGCTGGTGGTATTTATGGTTCATATGCCTGTGCAGGCTTATATGGTGTAGCCATTGCAGCCGCTGGTATGATGGCCACTACAGCCATGCAGTTGGCCATTGATGCATTCGGTCCAATTGCAGACAATGCAGGTGGAATAGCAGAAATGAGTGAATTGCCAAGCGAAGTTCGTGAGAAGACCGATATTCTTGATGCAGTGGGTAATACTACTGCAGCCAGTGGAAAAGGTTTTGCCATTGCTTCTGCAGCATTGACCTCTCTGGCATTGTTCGCTGCCTTTGTAGGGGTAGCCATGCCGGATAATCAACACATCGATATTTACAAGGCAGATGTTCTGGCCTCTTTGTTTATCGGTGGAATGATTCCATTTATTTTCTCTTCTCTTGCTATCCGCGCCGTTGGTGAAGCTGCCATGGCCATGGTTGAAGAAGTTCGTCGCCAGTTCCGTACCATTCCTGGTATCATGGAAGGTACAGGTAAGCCAGAATATGACAAATGCGTAGCCATTTCAACGGAGGCATCACTCAAAAAGATGATGTTGCCAGGTGCCATTACCATTGTTTCTCCATTGCTGATTGGATTTATCTTAGGGCCTGAAGCATTGGGTGGATTCTTGGCTGGTGCTACTGTTAGTGGTGTATTGATGGGCATTTTCCAAAACAATGCTGGTGGTGCATGGGATAATGCCAAAAAGAGTTTTGAAAAAGGTGTTGAAATCAACGGAGAAGTTTTTTACAAAAAATCTGAACCCCACAAGGCTTCTGTAACCGGAGACACAGTTGGCGATCCATTCAAAGATACTTCCGGACCATCCATGAACATCCTCATCAAATTGATGTCAATTGTATCTTTGGTTATTGCCCCTACCCTTGCGCAAATGCACCCCACCTCGACAACCAATATCCAAAAGAATGTTGAGATTTCGATCATGAATACTGATACTTCAAACGCTGAAATCCGCATGACTGAAGGTCCTGATCAAGGTCTCATTCAGGCTTTGAAAGCGGACGGATTGATTGGTGAGGGGTCAAATACCATTGAGTTTGAGGAAGATGTACTGAAAGTTAATGGCAAGATTGTTGATGCTGAAAAATACAGATCAATGATAAAAGGTGATAAAGTACTCATTAAAATTGATGAGAAAGCAGTTCCCCAATAATTTTTGCGATTCATTTAGCATAAAAAAAACCCCTTCATCTGAAGGGGTTTTTTTTATGTATGATTGAGCGTTTTTAAAAAGAAATATCAGATTCTTTATTTCCTTGCAACTTTAAATGTTTTGGTTAGTGTATTGCTTGCCGTTTTTTGACTCGTTACAGCAACAGTTACACTATAGAGTGTTCCTGTAACCAATGGTCCTGTTGAAATATCATTAGAGGCAACAGTAGATTTTATGTTTTTGCTTTCTAGCAATGCTCCTGCTGGATCTGTTTTAGTAGTAATATCAATGCTGATACCAGTAGTTGGCATTTTAGAACTTAAAATTACTTTAAAGGAGTAGGTGCCAGACAAAGCTTGTGCCGTAGTAGTTCCAGGATCGGGATCCAGTGAAAACAGGATATTTTCTTCCACTACCACTGGTGGTGGTGGTGTCGGGGGTGTAGGGGTTGTAGTTTTTTTGGTACATGAAATGGTCAAACAAACCATCATCACAAATGAAAAAGCCAAAGACCGATTAACCATGATATGAATTTTTATAAAATTAAGCAGATTTGAGGGATTACCAAATATTCCTTGGGCAAAGATCTCCGTAAGCGTTATTTAGGGTAAACCCAAGAACAATTTCATGCGTTCCCCGGTTCATGGTGCTTAAAAGATATTTACCCCGATTCAGATCGTAGGCATAGCTGATATTGAAGGTATGGGCAACATTGAGGCCAACCATTCCGGCAAATCCATCACCCATCCGGTAGTTGGCACCAATCCACATCAGATCCCTGTACTGTGTTTTAACATTGATGTCAACTGCCAAAGGTGTAGAAGCTATATACCGCAGCATCACAGAAGGTAATGTCGAAATATCTTGGTTGAGGAAAAAACGGTAACCTGCCGTGGCAAACACATGGGGAACAAGTGTTGATTTATATGCAGCACTGTCTACCAAATTGAATCGAACAGGAATGATTTGTTGAGCGGAAAGACCAGCAAAATAGTTAGAAGAGTACAACCACAATCCTGCATTCAATTCTGGCTTTATTTTGCTGATATCGTTTACGGTATTGCCAATTGCGGGATCGAATGCTGTTGCAAGTGTGATTTTGCTCTTGTTGACATTAATCGATGAAAATCCTGCACCAAAACCAGCAGAAAGGCTTGTTGTTCCTGTAAGGCCTACATGATAGGAATAGGTTGCATAAGTGGTCATGCGGTTGATATACCCTGTAGAATAATTGACTGCTGTAAACCCTAAGCCATGATGCGGAGGAGCAGCAGTATAGCTCGCCCAATACTCTTTTCCCCGTGGATTTTGTCCTTTCATGTCAAAAGAGTTGACAGATTCCCGGTAATCCGATTTGCCAATGGCACCATGAACGGTTGCATAAAAAGTTTTGGGAGCACCTTCAATTCCAATCCATTGGTTCCTGGCACTGAGCTTTACATCAACATAATTCTCAATTCCGCCAATGGCAGGATTGACAATATAATTGTTCATGATATACTGGGTATAATGTGGCCTTTGTTGGGCGCTGGATTTATTCACAAAAACAAAACAGAAAAGCAACAAAAACAATCTTCTCATCATTTCTATTTAAAAATGGTTACATATCCAGCAACTTTTTTTCTGCCAGATTTTGGATCAATTACATAATAATATGTTCCGGTTGGCAATGTATTTCCTTTGTAGGTTCCATTCCATGGTTTCTCATATCCAACAGACCTGAACACAAGTTGGCCTTGAGGAGAATACACTTCCAGGATAGCGCCTGGATACTGGTCCAGGTATTTGATGTCCCACACATCGTTGATACCATCACCATTGGGCGTAAAAGTATTGGGAGGTTTAGGAAGTTTAAGCACCGTAATCGCAATATCATCCGTACTTGTACAATTACCCCTACCCGTAACACTGAGGGTATAGATGATATCATCTTGTGGCTTTACAACCATGGGCTGAAGGATATCGGTAAAATTAAGGTAGGTTGCCGGAGACCAATTATAGGTCAGGGAGTTTCCAGTTGCTGTGGCAAGAATTGTTTTTTGACCATCATCCAAAACATACATATTTGGTCCAGCAGATATTACAGGATATGGATGGATGGTAATTGATTTAACTGTTGTATCAGAAATACACCCTTCAGCACTAACTACAAACAAGCTAACATTAAAGGTACCTGTAGCCCGGTACAAATAGAGTGGATTTTTTGTCTTATCGACGTTTCCATTTCCAAAATCCCAGTTCCAAGCGGTTATTGGTCTTACAAAGCCATTGCTGCTATCTGTGAATTGAATATCCTTACCAAGGCAAACAGAATCAAGGCTTGTATAAATTGCTTTGGGTTGAGGAAATACATCAACCAGTAGCCTGGTCAGTGAATCTTTACAATTGTTATTGCTGGTTGCTACCAATTTTACACTGTAACTTCCTAAAGAAAGATAATTGTGTATACCATCTTTTGTGACAGCTGGATTGGTATTGTTGGGATTGCCAAAATTCCATAAATAAGTAATCAGCGAACCAGAACCATCTGGAATGGTGGTATTGTTTGTGAACAAGGCCTTCCCTTCTGGCAGACAAACTTTTGGAAGATCAAAATTCAACAGGGGAAGCGGATGAACCATTACAGGCAGTATTTTCGGTACACTTGTACATCCATTGTTGGTGACAACATCAAGGCTGACATTGTAGGACTTAAATACTGCAAATGCATAATTCAAAGGATTGTCATTGCCGGTAGATTGAATGGGTGACCCATCTCCAAAGTTCCAGTTCCACTTGACAAGGCTGCCTGTATTAGGAACCGATTTACTGGTGAAACTGATTGGGTTTTTTTCACAATTCAAGGTACTGAAAACAAAATCTGCTGTTGGTCTGGGCCAAACAATGATGCTTTTGCTTGCAGTATCCTTGCATCCATTGGAAGCGGTGAAAGTATATTGCAAAACATAAGTTCCAACCCCAGCATTTAGCGGGGTGTAAAGTCCTTTCGCATTTACACCTTTGCCTGTAAAGACTGAATCGCCTGGTGCAATGCCAGTTACATCAGTATACCTGGTTTGGGTGATTTGCCGTGGCGTAGCATCAAGGCAAATTCCTGGAATTGAATCAAATTGTACAGCAGGACTTCCCAACAAATTTACTTGTCGATTCTCGTCGTCAGAACAACTTCCACCTGAAAATGCTCGCACTACAATTCTGACAGGTTTAAGGGGCTGATTCGCAAACTTAGGATAAACATGTTTATATATCTTCCCCGAATCAGGAACTTGATCGACATCTTTTATTGTTGGATTATTATCATAGTCCCAATAGATCTCCAGTTTTCCAATAAATCCGAAATCAACAGTTGATAAGTTTTTAATTCTTACTGTATCATTGCTGCAAAGTGAATCAGGCAATAATACCACAAAGTTGGCTTTCGGAACAGCACCGCTCACAATAAAAGATGCTGTCTTGGTTGAAACGCAACCTGCAAGACTGGTTACCCTGTGGGACATGGTATACGTACCTGCGGCTGTGTATTTGTGTCTTGTATCTTTCAGCACTGAGCTATCAGGATTGAAAGGAGTGGCATTCGCATCACCAAATCTCCAGAGATGTGAGAAACCTGTACTATTGTCTGCAATTTTAGTACTGTCATAGAATTCAGCAAAAGCATCGCTCAGACAAACTTCTGGTATGCTGTTGTTGACAGCTGGTTTTGGATGAATTCGAATTGTTTTAGTTGTAGTGTCACTTTTACAGCCCTTGCTGTTCTCTACCATCAACTTGATCACCTGGTCACCCCAATTGGCAAAAGTTTTTGTCACTTGATTTGCATTGGCAAGATCCTGGGGAGTAGCAGTATTGCCAAGACGCCAGTTCCACCTTGTTAAGGTTCCAACATTGGCAGTTGAGAGTTGTTCAAATGAAACAGTTTCGGTTTCGCAAGCGGGATCAATAACCTTAAAATTGGCAACAGGAAGTGGATGAACAACAAAAGATTTAGTTGCAGTATCGCTGATACAACCATCTGCAGTAAAGCCAACCAATTTCGCTGTATAAGTACCTGCTGTTGTGAGTGTGAACAATGGATTTTGGAGGGTATCTTTCAATCCATTGGATAGGGTCCAATTCCATTTGACCATGGTTCTTGTCTGTGGATTGGTCTGGTCGTTCATTTTTGTATTTTCCCTTAAGCAAACTTCTGGGGTAACGGTGAAATCTGCTTTGGGCTGGGCGAATACCTGGGTCAATTGTTTGCTCAAACTATCTATGCAACCATTGTTGGATCTGATGATTAATTTAACAGTATAGGGACCCACAGCAGTATATTTGTGTGTAGGTGAAATACGATTTATCGCAGTATCAGGATTGGTTGGGGATGCATTCGGATCTCCAAAAGACCAGTTACGGATAAATGAGGCCTGGCTTCCATCAACGATTGTGCTTAGGTCATTAAAGGTTCCCATTCCATCAGGCAAACAAATCTTGGGTAAACTGAAATCTACTGTTGGATTAGGATTATTTGAAAACGTTAATGATTTGGTAGGGCTAAAACATCCATTCTCAGTGACTACCCTCAATTGCACGGTGTATTGTTGCAGACCAGTAAATTTTTCGATTACTGATGCGCTGGTACTATTGGTAAAAGAATTATTTGTAACCCACAACCACTTTTGGATTTTTGCACCACCGCCAACACGGGAAGCATCAACGAAATTGACATCTTTGTTTTGGCATGTCGGACCAAGGATGGAAAAATTAGCGATAGGAACACTGTCAACAAATACATCTTTAATAATGGTATCAGTCAAACAACCAACATCAGTATAGGCAAAATACTTGACGGTATATTTACCCGGATTTTTGTACTTATAACTGAAATTTTTTGACGTACTGAAATTACCATCTCCCATATCCCATGAATAACCAATAATTGGCCTACCCACTGAGGATGTTGTATCAATGAAAGCAATGGAGTCTGTGATACAATTGGTTGTATTGAATTTAAATCCACCTTTGGGTGGTTCAAAAACCTGTAAATCAAAATCAATCTGCTGTTCGCCAGAACATCCATCGGTGGTTGGATTATT
>CANHSD010000033.1 GCA_947463105.1 Chitinophagaceae bacterium | reverse complement strand
GGGATTCTGTTCTACTTTTGAGAGAATTCAACTGCTCAATGATTTATCTGCATAAAATTTTACCGGCTTTATTTTCCCCCTATACACTTTTCTTTTTATGCATTATTGTGGGGCTGGTCAAAAGAAAGTATGCCATCATCTGGACGGCATTGATTGTCTTAATGACGCTATCAACGCCGGTGGTTTCATCATTTTTGTTCGCCCAGCTGGAACCGGTTGGCAGCAGAAAAACTCCGGCAGACATGCAACCTGCAGATGCCATCGTTGTCTTGAGTGGAATGACACATTCCATCCGTACATCAAAAGGCATCATCAGCGAATGGAACGATCCTGATCGTTTTTTTGGCGGGATGGAGTTGATCAAGGCAAAAAAAGCTCCCGTCATCATTTTTACCAAGGGAAAACTTCCCTGGAAAATTGGTCCGCCCGAATCTGAATTGTTGCAGGCAACCGCTATACAAATGGGTGTTCATCCACAACAAATCTTGGTTACCGGGGAAGTTGAAACCACAGAAGATGAATCAAGGGAGGTCAAAAAAATCCTTCAATCCAAAGGAAACCGGATCATCCTCGTTACCTCGGCCTACCATATGCGCAGGGCAAAAATCACTTTCGGTAACAAAGGGCTGGAGATTCAACCCTATCCTGTGGATTTTAAATTGGGTGAATATGCTTTGACACCCATGGACTTCATTCCCAATCCCCTTTCATTGTCTACAACTGAGAAATGCATCAGGGAATTGATGGGAACAGTGTATTATGCCTTGAAGGGGTTTATGAAAGGATAGCTAGGAATATGCATAGTCGTAAACATTATCGCTGCCTGCAACGTCAATCAAAAATAATGCCCCTCAATCCGCAATTTCCTTTTTCAATTTCTTTCTGAAATCCTTTATCCTCTGAAAGGTGATGTAGTTTGCATCATGGGAGCCATCTGTTTTTTCTCCGTAGGCAGTTCGAACGGCGGCGATGATATCATTGTTTTCAATTGTCCAATCTGCGTACTGGAATCCATGCTGTTTGATGTCTGGACTATAAAGCACTGTGAAATGTTTTTTCCAGTGGATCAGGTCATCAGATGAAATCAATACCAGCGTATTCCTTGCCCTTTCCAAGGCATGATTCATCGATTTTGCTTTCTCTTTTTCAGCAATCGGTGCATAATTGGCCAGCGACCAATAGCGTTTTGATATATTGTCGTATTTGATGCTGAATTTTTTGCATCCTCCCGGAAGATCTATGAATCCAGTCTTGGGATTGAAGCTGATGTCGGTGCCATCATCAGATACGTTTGTTAATGCCGCAACATCATCCCCTTTAAAATTTACCCTCAGGATATTGACCAGTTGGTTGGATGGGGATACCACAGCATTTCCTTCCAGCCAACAGGTATAATCTTTTTGCCATTTCGTGTCGAAAGACAGACGGTTGGAGGATGTCCAATTCTTGGCATTCAATAGATCAGCAGAGGTATCAGCGCTTAACATGAGGGACTGGAATTGCCCCCAGCCTTTGTCAGGGGTGTATTCAAATGCACGCCAGATCCTGCCTGCATGAGTGGTTACCGGCATGGGGGCACAATGGTAGCCCATACTGCCATTTTTGGGTAATAGGAGTCCGGTTTCGCTGTTCTTGGGCTCAGTCCATGACTGGCCCATGTCGTTTGAACGGCGGATGACGCAATCATTTACACCCCCCCTTGTGCCAAAAATATAAATGGATCCCTTGTGTTGAAACAGGGTGCTCCAAAACTGGCCTTGTATAGTGCTTCGCAACATCCAATTTTTTCCTTTGTCCTTTGAAACAAAAATCCTCGTGGTTCCAAGCCCTCCATTTTCGATGGCTCTCGGGCCAAAAAAATCATGGCTGGCAAGATAGTCTCCATTGCTGAGCACAAGAATGGAGGGTGATCCGGTGTACAGTCTTTCAGCAGGTGATGTACAAATGATGTATCCAGGTGGCTTTTCCTGGCCATGCACACTGAAATCTAGGGTGGCCAATAATATCACCAATGCAAGAAATTGTTTCATACGATTTTTGGTTTGGTATACTGATGACTTGTCAACACCATTGTTATGCTAGCGTTCATGCGTCCAGTGGCCTTCGGCGTTTTACTCTTGTTTAAGGATGCGGTACACTCTTGTGAAGATTGATATATTTTATAAAGGTCTTCAAATATTTTTGTTTATTTTGTTCCACACAACAAAATTGCCATAATGAGAAAAAGATTTTTAACCGCCATGGTTTTAATGGCGTGTTCCCAATTGTTTTTTTCTGCCATTGCGATTGGGCAGGAAAGAAGCATCTCCGGCTACGTGCTTGATGCCGAAAAGGGGGATGCTGTCATTGGTGCTACCATAAAAGTAAAAGACAAAAAGGGGAATGCTGTCTCTGATTCGCGTGGTGCATTCAGCATCAAGGCCATCAAGGGTGCGATCCTGTTGTTTAGCAGTGTGGGGTATAAATCGGCTCAGCTCACCGTTGGCAATTCGGATGAGTTACAAGTCAGGTTGGTGCCTGTCTCTACCCAACTCAATGAAGTTGTTGTGGTTGGATACGGTGAACAAAAGCAGCCCACTGTTACCGGTGCAGTTGGAACCATTTCCGGAAAAGATCTGGTGCAAACCCCCGTGGCAAACATTACCAACATGTTGGTTGGGCGTACTGCAGGAATCAGTGCTCTTCAGGCCAGTGGAGAACCTGGTCTCAATACAACATCCATCCGAATCAGAGGTGTTGCCACCCTCAATGGGCAGGATCCATTGGTGGTAATCGACGGTATCCAACAGCCCACGGAGCAGCCCTATACCATATTGAATGCGATGGATCCCAATGAAGTGGAGTCCATTAGTGTATTGAAGGATGCTTCAGCAACTGCTGTTTTTGGTATCCGCGGTGCCAATGGTGTCATCATCATCACCACCAAAAGGGGGAAAGTGAACAAGCCGCAGTTTAGTTTCAGCATGAACCAGGGATTTACCAAGGCAACTTCTATTTTTCAGACCATCGATTCTTATCGTTTTGCCAAGCTAAGAAATGAGGCCGTTTACAATGCTAAGGCTGCCGGAGACAACAGCCTTGATCGTCTGCTGTTCACCGATGATGAACTGTGGATGTTCCAGAACAACCGGGATTATACGCCAGCCATGGTGGATGCGATGGGCAACCTTAGTGCAGCGCAAAAAGAGGCATTGAAAAACAGTCCTGCACTCTACTATACCAGTCACAATTATTATGATGAGCAGTTCGGTGGAACTGGCATGCAAAGTCAGTACAACATCAATGTTTCCGGAGGTACTGCGAAAGTGAAATATTTTACCTCTCTTGGGTACTTCGACCAGGATGGGATTCTTTCGAATACCAAATATGCTGGGTCAAATACCAATCCCAATTTCAAACGCTACAATTTCAAGTCGAATTTTGATATTGATGTGTTTAAAAATTTTCAGCTCAATTTTAACATCAGTGGTCAATCTGTCGTGAACAGGGTTGCCGGTTCGGGAAGTGCAAGTGATTTTGCCAATCGATACCAGGGAATCATTCAAAACATTCTGGAGAACAGTCCTTTTACCGGACCTGGAATTGTTGATGGAAAATTGGTGACGGGTTTCATCGGACTTGCAGGGGAGCCTACCAATCCATTGGGTGCAAAAGGTGGAACAGGATACAGTTCCTTGGCACAACTGCTAACAGGCGGTACAAGAACCATGTATTCAACTTTGCTCAGCAGTGTACTCAAATTGAAACACAACATGGGATATTTAACCAAGGGCCTGGAGTCTCATGTAACCATAGGATATGATGATAGTTACTCAAAGGGCTTCAGCCGTGTGAACAGTATTCCTCAATATACGGCAATGCGGGATCCGGGGAATCCTGAAAAAATTATTTTCATTGGGGGCCGGGTAAATCCACCCTCCGTTTCAGATAACCAGGGCAACAGCACCTGGAGAAAACTCTATGTGGAGGCGGCCATCAACTACAGGCGAAATTTTGGAAAACACAATGTTTCAGGACTCCTGTTGGGTAATGCACAACGCTATACCGCCAACGGGCAATCTTTCAATATTCCTTCAGGTTTGATGGGATTGGTGGGCAGAACGACCTATAATTTTGACCAAAAATACCTTGCAGAGTTCAACCTGGGAATCAATGGAACAGAAAACTTTGCACCAGAGAACAGGTTCGGTATCTTTCCCGCTCTTTCCGCGGGATGGATCATCTCCAATGAGTCGTTTTTCCACAAGAACGATATCATTACTTGGGCAAAATTGCGGGGATCTTATGGTGAAGTCGGGAATGATCAGATTGGTGGGCGCCGCTATTTGTACCTTCCCAATACATGGGTGGTAAATGGGGCCGGTTCATTTTGGGGAAACAGTGATGGATCAAGTACCAATCCCAATTTCCCTGGTGCAACTGAATCTGCTTTGGGAAATCCTTTGGTTACCTGGGAGCGTGCGCAGAAATACAATTTCTCTGCTGACCTCAAATTTTTTAAGGACAAACTTTCCTTGTCCGGATCAGTGTTCCTGGAAAAACGCAACAATATTCTTGTAACATCCTCCCTGATTCCCTCAACATTTGGTGTGCCACAAGCCAATACGCCTCCATTAAACCTGGGAAAGGTAAGCAACAGGGGATATGAAATTGAAGCAGAGTGGAATGATAAGGTTGGTCAAATTGGATATTTTTTAAAGGGCAATTATTCTTTTGCTCGAAACAGAATCGATTATAGGGCTGAGGTTCCAGCAGCATATCCATGGATGATGTCTACTGGATACTCCATAGGCCAGTACAAAGGGTTGTTGACCGATGGATTCTTCAACGCTACGGAAGAGCTGAACAACAGGCCATTCAATAAGTTCGGCAACAACGCAAGGTTGGGGGATTTGAAATTCAGGGACATCAATGCCGATGGATTCATAGACCAGGCAGATCTGGTGCCGATTGGATATGCCAATCTTCCTCAGGTGGCATACAACTTGTCGATTGGATTTTCTTACAAAGGGTTTGATGTTTCTGCACTTTTTATTGGAACTGCCAAAGGGTCCTTTCCTCAATCTGGTTATATCCTGAGTACACCTTTTGCCAAGAATGTTGGACAGGTACTTGATTACGCATATGAGGGCCGTTGGACCGCAGAAAAAGCTGCAAAGGGATCTCCTGTTTATTATCCCGCCATTTCACTTGGCGGAGTTGGTGCTCCGAACAATGGCCAGCTGAGCGATTTTTGGCTCCGATCCAACAATTTCCAACGATTGAAAAATATGGAAATTGCCTATACTTTTCAGCGCAACAATACTTTCTTAAAAAGCACCAATATCCGTGCGATACGCTGTTATGCAAACGGGAACAATCTTTTCACATGGGGGTCATCATTGATCAAAGGGATAGATCCTGAACAAGCCGATGTAGGCAAAAACCGTGATGGTTATCTGTTTCCTTTGACCAGGACATTCAACCTCGGCTTGAACATCCAATTTTAAAAGAATTAAACTTTGATAACGATGAACAGTATTACAAAATATTTTATCCTCATTTCCATGGTTGCCGTTCTCGCAGGTTGCCAAAAGGATTTTCTTCAAATGCCCACTTCAAGTGCCACCACCCTGGATTCTGTATTTTCTACAGCCATCAAGGCCCAGGGTGCCATATCAAATGCCTATAGAAGGGCCATTCCACAGGGACTTCCCTTTGCCAATACATGGAATGCCATGATTCCTGAAAACCTTTCTGGCGCAATGAATTTTGGTTTCAGTTGGACAATTTCCAGGAACATTATCCTTAATGGGATGAATGCAAACAGTACAAATACAGACATGGATGGTTACAACAATAATTTTCCTTCCATACGGCAATGTTACCTGGTCAAAGAAAATATTGACAAGGTCAAGGACATGTCTGCTGACGAAAAAGCAGTTGTGAAGGCAGAAATGCAGGCGCTTATTGCCTATCGCTATACACAGATGCTGATCATGTATGGGGGCGTGCCCATTGTGAGCAAATCTCTGGATGCAAACGATGAAGGCAGCTTGGAAATTCCCCGTTCCTCATTGAAAAATGTTTTGGACTCCGTTGTCAAGTGGACAGACCAGTCTGCTGCCGTTCTTCCCTCGAGGTGGGCCAACAACCTGATCGGCAGAATGACAAAGTCTGCCGCGCTTGCCATCAAGGCAAAGGCATTGTTGTACGCATCAAGACCATTGTTCAATACGGCAACGCCTTATCTTGATTTGGGCGTCAACAATAACCTCGTTTGTCTGGGAAGCACCAATGCAAATCTTTGGAGCCAGGCAGCCGCAGCGGCAGATGCCGTCATCACTGAAGCAGAAGCTGCCGGTGGTTTGTCCATCATCAACACAGGAAATCCTTTGGATGATTATGGGAATGCTACTTCAAAGCTCAACAACCCTGAAGTAATTTTGGCCTACAAGTTCATCAATACTTCAGGTGCTACTGACAACTGGGGCGAACTACCCATGAATGCATTTTACTGTTCGCGGTATTGGCAGGGGCAAGGGAATGTGCTGATGACCCATCAATTGGAACAGTACTGGAAAGCTGATGGAACAAATCAAAGCTGGCCCGCTGTGGGAACAACAAGGCCATTCAGCGAATACACTGCCAAGGTAAACCAGATGGAGGCCCGATTCAAGGCCAGTTTTCAGCCTTGGGAAATGGACGCGTGGACAAATCCTGGAGACGCGAACTGGAGGAACAACAGCACTTTTGGAAGTGGTCCAGGCTTTGGTGTGGCAAGGATCTCAAAGTTTTATTATAAGGCTGGTGGAAGAAGGTGGTTTGAGTTTCCCATTTTTCGTCTTGCATCCGCTTATCTCAGTGCTGCAGAGGCATACAATGAAATGGGACAATCTACCAAGGCACTTGAAAAGTTGAACAAGATCCATGTGCGTGCTGGTTTGCCGCCTGTAACTGAAACCAATCAATCAAAACTGCGCGCCATAATTCAACGGGAATGGATGGTAGAGATGTTCAATGAAAACTATCGGCTCTATGATATCAAACATTGGAAATTGAGCAATATTGGCAATGGCATCATTGGCGGAGCAGCCAGGGGATTTGCCTTCAATGACTTGAGCAATGTAAAACTGACTGGAAATACCAACTATACCGACAGGGAAGTTTACCAGGGGTTTTGGTCATCCAGTCAATTCCTCAATCCTTTTCCACAAACTGAAATCAACAAGGGATACCTCATTCAAAATCCCGGTTATTGATTTTCATGAATCCATGATTTGACCAACCAACACAATTAAAATGAAACTACATAAACCATCATTCATTTCCTATACCCTGGTTGCTTGCATGTTTTTACATGCTCCATCAGTTGTCGGTGCCCAGGAAAAGGAAGACTCATCAGTCATTGTTAAAGAATATATTCAACTTGAAAAGACACCAGGCTTTTTGCTCTCCCTTTTAAAAGAAAGATCTATCATTCCACCGGCAACAGTAAATGGCCAGCAACTGTTAAAAACACCAGTTGCCAATATCACCAATACGCTTTACGGGAAGCTTCAGGGTCTTGTGGTAAGGCAGCGATCTGGAGAGCCGGGATACGACAATGCATCGCTTTCGATAAGGGGAAGGGGCACCTATGACAATTCATCATTGGTTATTTTTGTGGATGGCTTCCAAACCACCACTGGCTATTTTTCATACATCTCTCCCAATGAAATTGAATCCATCACCGTATTGAAGGATCCTGTTTCTTTGGCAAGCTTTGGTATGCGGGGAGCAAATGGAGTACTTTGGGTAACGACCAAGCGGGGCCTTGTACAAAAGCAGAAAGTACAGGCGAGTATTGTTACAGGATCACAACAACCCATACTCCTCAGCAAGCCTTATGGATCATATGATTATGCAAGGCTATACAATCAGGCAGTGAGCAATGATGGTTATGCCTTGAATGGAAACCAGTTCATGTGGAAGCCAAGGTTTTCTGATGCTGACTTGCAGGCGTTTCAAAATGGATCGGGTACCAATGTTGATTGGTTCAATGAGGCCGTACGCAAAGCTGGCCGTTATACCAATGCAAATGTGGCGCTCTCTGGTGGAGATCCTGGTACAAAGTATGCCATTGTGCTGGATTACATGAAGCACCAAGGCCTATACAATGTACCCACAAACGACAAAACTTCTAATGCACAGATCCAGCGGTTCAACATAAGAACAAATCTCGACTTCAGTTTCTTTAAAATCTTTGAAGCCAAAATTGATGTTGGTGGTAGAATTGAGGAAAGGCGTTATCCCAACTTCAATGGACCAAACCTTTGGGATAACATGGCCCGTTATCCATCGCTGATTTATCCTGTCAAGGACAAGGTTTCTGGTGCTTGGTCTGGAACCACTTTGTACCCATCGAATCCTGTTGCATCCCTCAACGCATTGGGATGGGCATCCACTCAGGACCGAACTTTACAAGCTAATTTTTTGGTAAAACAACGCCTGGATTTCATCACCAAAGGTTTATACTTGAGCGAAGCAGTTTCCTTCAATACCTGGACAAGATCAAGGTCCAGCAAGACTTCAACATATGCACGGTATGACAATGGCATAAAAACAACCAATGATAATACGACAGATATCAGTGCCAATGGAACAACGCCTGAAGACCAATACGATTGGAAGCAAATCAACCTGACTGCAGGCTATGATCGTACAGTTGGCCGTCATGCTTTTTCCGGGGCTGTTAATTATTTTGCGAGTGCTTTTATTACCGATTCAGACAACAACAGCCAGGGATACAATAGTGGGAACAACATCTTCTACAATTTTTTGAACATTGGTGGAAGATTCAATTATACCTACAATGAGAAGTATATCGCAGAGATTGGTTTTGGATACAGTGGTTCCGATAATTTTTCCCCATCACAACAATGGGTAAGCTACCCATCCATTGGTGCCGGTTGGATATTGTCGAAAGAGAATTTCATGAAAAACAACCAACTCTTCAGCATGCTGAAGTTGCGTGGTTCAGCTGGATTGTCGGGTTGGGATGATACCAATAACGGTCGCTATTTATACCAGCAATATTTTGTATCCAATGGTTCGTACAATACCGGGAACACTTCGCTGAACAGTAATACTGGGTTAATACTCTCCTATACTGCCAACCCCGCCATTTCGCCTGAAAAGAGTTTTAAGTATGATGTTGGATTTGATGCAAGCATATTGAATGGTTTGGACATCAGTTTCGACCTCTTCAAGGACAACCGCTCAGGTATTATCACACAGAACAACAGTATTATGGGTGTTTTTGGTGGTATTCTTCCTTTTGTTAACCTTGGCAAAGTGATGAACAAAGGGTTTGAAATCAGTGCCAACTACAACAAAAAAATAGGGGCACTGACATTCTCTGTTGGAGGGATGTTCTCCCAGTTCAGCAACAAGATCATTGAGCAGGCAGAAGTGCCACCTGTAAATGTCTACAACAAGACAACTGGTCTTCCTATTGGTGCGCTCATGGGGCTGATTGCAGATGGTTTTTATGATATATCCGATTTTAATCCCAATGGCAGTTTAAAGGCGGGTATGCCAACGCCATCGTTTGGTGCTGTTCAGCCAGGCGATTTAAAATACAAAGACCTCGATAACAATGGACGCGTAGACCAGAACGATGTAACCAAGATTGGGAGTGCAGACTATCCTTCCAAAACATACTCAATCAACATGGTTTTGGAATACAAGGGATTTGATTTCTCTGCTGTTGTTCAGGGAATGGGAGGCAATGACATCAATATACTTTCTGCCTCAAATCTTCAGTCGGTTGCATTTGTGAACAATACCAATGTTTTCCCTCTCGCAGGAAATGCATGGGCATATTATCCCTCCCAAGGCATTGACACGCGATCCTCCGCCAATTATCCCCGCTTGACCTTGTTGGCGAATGACAACAACTACCGTTCCTCATCATTTTGGGTGAAGAAAAATGGTTTTACGAGGGTGAGAAACATGGAGATGGGGTATCGGTTTTCATCATCATCCTTGAAAAGGTTGAAAATGGAAAATCTCAGGATATTCGTCAATGCCGTCAATCCTTTTACCTGGTCTGCATTGTCTGATCAATACAATATTGACCCTGAAACAAATTCGGGTTACCCTGGAATGAAATCATTCAACACTGGCATCACTTTGAACTTTTAAAAGCACTCAACATGATATTGAAAAGATTAATCCTGAAAATTTCCTTAGTACTCCTGATCGCCTCAACTGCAGGTTGTAAAAAGGAATTTCTGGAAACAAAAATAGACCTTGCACAGACGCAAGACATTTTGAATACCAACTTCAGTACGCTGATTCAGTTTGCCAACGCACCGTATGTTTATTTGAGAAATGATTTTTCCGTCATTGACAACAATCTTTTTGCACCTGCTTCTGATGAAGCAGTTCAGACTTCCCCCAGTGCAAATGTCCGTCTTTTCAACAATGGCAGCTTGAATCCCTTTAACAATCCAGACAGTTATTATGGTGGGTATTACCAGGGGATTCGTGCAGCGAATTATTTCTTGGAAAATGCCGTCGACTACAAGACCATTTTGGCAAAAAACAGGGATACCACATCTCCAACAGGCAGACTTACTTACAAGGATGATACCTTGAACATGGGCTGGTATCGCGGAGAGGCACATGCTTTGAGGGCCTATTTTTACCTTGAATTGGTAAAGCGCTACGGGGGTGTTCCATTGGTCAAAAAAACATTCACCATCAATGATAATACCGATGTTCCGAGGGCCAGTTTTGATGAGGTAATCAATTTCATCGTTAGTGAGGTTGATGGTTTCAAAGACAGTATGCAAGTGAACTGGAAAACATCTCCTTATCAAAACAATGACGGAAGGCTTACGCGTGGTGCAGCACTCGCCATCAAGGCAAGGGCTTTGTTGCTCGCAGCGAGTCCTTTGCACAATCCTGCTGGGGATCTTGTAAAATGGCAAAAGGCAGCAGCGGCATTCAACGATGTAATTGTACTTGCCAGAGGTGCCGGTGCATATACACTTGATGCCAGCTATGCCAATTATTTCCTGCAAAACAATACCATCAACAGCAATGAAACCATTTGGGCCATCCGTTATGCAGCAGGCAATGCCATTGAAAGAAGCAATTATCCGATTGCGACGCCTGGCGGTAACAGCGGTATCACACCTACTGAAAACCTGGTCTCAGCATTTGAAAACAAGGGTGTTCCGGATCCCACCAATCCATTTATCAACCGTGATCCAAGGCTGGCCTTCAATGTTGTTACCAATGGAAGCACATGGAATGGCAGGTTGATTGATCAGTCCCCAACCGGAACAGACAAGATGAGCAACCTCAACGCAAGCCGAACAGGATATTATCTGAAGAAATTTTTAAATGACGGACTCAATCTTGTCCAAAATACCACAAGGGTTCATCATTGGCCGGTTATACGGTATGCAGAGGTTTTGTTGTCATTCGCCGAAGCAATGAATGAAGCTTACGGTCCAGACAACAACAATGGATATGTCTTTAATGCAAGGCAGGCCATCAATGCGGTAAGGGCAAGACCGGATGTTGGCATGCCGGTAGTCGTTGCAGCAGATAAAAATGCATTCAGATTGGCACTAAAACGGGAAAAGCAAGTGGAGTTAGCATTTGAGAATCACCGGTTCTGGGATTTGCTCCGTTGGAAAGATGCAGAAAATCTGTTGAATCAGCCTATGAGAGGTTTGCAAATCACAAAAAACACTACGGGTAGATTTGTGTATGCTGTTGCCAATATTGAGAACAGGGTTTTCAATGCATCAAGAATGTATTTCTATCCAATACCTCAATCTGAAATCAATAAATCAAATAGCATACTCAAGCAAAATCCAGGTTGGTAGCTTAACTATCTACCAATCGACAAAATATAAAAAATGAAAAGAGTGAAAATCATCATTCAGCCCTCCATGATTCTTGCAGCACTGGTATTTTTCTTTGGCTGTACCAAAGATGATGCCAGCATGGACTATGGCTTTACAAAGATTTACATGCCTCAATCCGTGATTCGTTCCGGCGGTACCAACAACCAGTATCCTGTTCCCACCGGGACAGATTCCTCCACCTATAACTATACCATCGATAAGGTAAAAGGAAAATTAAACATTACAATGGGTGCCTCCTTGTCTGGCCCTGGAGTCGATGCCTACAGTGTTGACATTAAAGTAAACAATGATACCATTCAAAAACTTTTGAATGCCAAGTTACTGGACCCTGCCACGAATGTCATCATGCCTTCAAGCATGTTTACCATCCCTTCCAGTTTGGAAGTTGCACAGGGAAAGCGCAGTGGATTTTTTACACTCAGCATTGATTATGCCTTGCTGAAGACGGTAGCGTATCGCAATAAATTTTTACTCGTATCAATTGGATTTTCCAATGCCAAAACCTATGAACTGAATGCACCATTGAGTTCGGCAATTGTTGTTGTGGATGTAAGCAAGATACCATAGTTTATTACAGTTCATCATTTCATACATACAATCAATTCATCAGATGATTTTTTTTCAACGCTTATATGTATCATTGGCACTTGTGTTCTTTTTTTCAATTTCATTTGCGCAAAGGAATACTGTTGCTGTTTCTTCGACATCCGCTGAATACAAATTGGTTTGGGCCGATGAGTTCAACATAAATGGTGTGCCGGATACCAGCAAATGGTCCTATGAAAAAGGCTTTGTAAGGAACAATGAATTGCAATGGTACCAGAGCGAGAATGCCACTTGCGCAAATGGGATGTTGGTGATTGAAGCAAGAAGGGAAAACAGACCAAACCCTCTTTATGAAGAGGGGAGTACCGATTGGAAAAAAAGCCGAAAGAACATTTTGTATACTTCCTCAAGTTTGAATACCAGGAAAAAGTTTTCTTGGCAGTATGGTCGTTTTGAAATGCGTGGCCGCATTGATATCAGTAAAGGCATGTGGCCAGCGTGGTGGACACTTGGGGATACAAAACGGTGGCCTGCCAATGGGGAAATTGATATCATGGAGTATTACCGTGGTTCACTGTTGGCCAATATCGCCTGTTTGAACAGCAATGGATACAGTGCAAAATGGTACGGAAAAAAATACCCAACAGATTCCCTTGGTGGTGCGGCATGGGCCAGCAAGTTTCATACATGGCGCATGGATTGGAGCGAAAGCGAAATATCCCTTTTTGTTGATGATCAGCTCTTGAACAGGGTTGATGTGGACTCCTTGTTCAACCGCGATGGGTCTGGGTTTAATCCCTTTCGTCAACCACATTATATGCTGCTCAACCTTGCCATGGGTGGTATGAATGGTGGTGATCCATCCCAAACACCATTTCCAAACCGCTTTGAGGTTGACTATGTGAGGGTCTACCAGAAAGATAAACAAAAGCCATAAGCGTATTTTTTGTTTACGGAATTAGAAATAACACAACTCTTTAAATCTTAAATGATTTGAAAAAGAATTCCTGGCTTGTTGGATGTTTGTTGTTATCCAGACCATATACCAGCCAGGATAAAGGGACTGTCGAAAACAGAATAGGACAGATTAGAAGGTTTATATTCAAATTACCGACCTTAGTACTATTCGTGATGAGCAAGTAAAACGTGTTGAAAATCATTTGAATAACAGGCCTGTTAGAAAATTTGATTTCAAAAGCCCTGAAAAAGTGTTACATGAAAAAAGTGCAATTATTACCTGAATTTATAATAATTTCATCGTTCGAATATTGATATAAACACCAAATTAGCTGTTTTTTCTGTAGTTTAACCCTCTTTGCGCATTGACAATGAATAAATCATGATTTTTTCTTTAAAGCACCATCTTGCATTATCTGTTTATTTGATTGGTTTCTACTGGTTCTTTAGTGCTGAAGTAAAGGCGCAATTACCGGTATTCACCCAGTTTTCCCAAAACCAACTGAACATAAACCCCTCTTTTGCTGGATATTTTGATGAAGATATCAAGGTAAATGCTTTATACAGGTCACAGGCCTATTCCAAGCTGGTAACTTCCACTTTTTCGAATGCATCTTTTCAGATGAGGCCCTATATGGATTTTATCCCAGAAAATGACGCTTTGGGATTTGGGATCAATGCCTATACCCACAAGACCTTGAATGCGTATTCTCATAATGCATTGTCCGCCACTTTGTCTTACTCGAAGAGTTTGGATTATGAGGCTACTCAAGCATTGGCCATTGGATTTCAGGGGCGATACAATTCCAAACGGGTTGATTATACCCAATTGCTTTTTCCAAACCAGTTCGATATCATAGGGTATAATGCCTCAATTCCTAACAATGAACCCATTCAGGTAATCAATGCCAATTTTTTCGATCTTAATGCAGGGATGCTCTATAGTGCAACCGGTGAGAACGAAGCATTTACTGCCGGTTTTTCACTATATAATGTAAACCAAATCAGCAGTGACAGGGCAAAGCTGGCCAGCAGGGACGGATTGACCTATAATTATCATTTGGGTTATTCCAGGTATTTGTCTGAATATAGTCAGGTTTTCCTTGGTGCACTTCATTCGTCAGCATTGAAACAAAATACAACCTCAATTGTAGCGGCTGTAAAGCTCATGCCAGATTATGCCAGGGCTATTGGTCTTGATCTTGGTGGAATTTATGTATTGAACAACAGTTTTTCACCCTTTGTAAACCTTGACATGAACCTTGTCAGGGTATCCTTTACTTATAATGTTCCTATCGCCCCTAATATCTCCTATGTGCAACAGTCCAATGCCTTTGAAATTGGTATACAGCTATTGTTTTCTAGGCCAACAGAAAACAATAATCTTGCCAAAAAGCACATGAGTTGTTTTAAATAACTTTTCTCTAAGCAATCATAATCGACTATCAATGAAGTTAATGATACCTATTCGAATTGCTTTTGCAGCATCAATACTCCTGGTTTCTAACCTTCTGGTAGCACAGACCTGTCCGGTGATTAGTTCAATTACCAGTAGCAGTGCGGTTTGTGTTGGAAGAAGTTTTACCCTCGAAGTCAATGCAACATCACCAGATGCTTCGCCTCTTACCTATTCCTGGTTTAAGAATGGCGTCGCAATTACCAGTGCAACTGCCAATCAGTATATCATAAGTAGTTTTTCCGCATCTGATGCTGCTTCTTACACTGTAAAAGTAGGAAATGCCTGTGGTACGCTTAACTTGTCAAATGCTGTTCAGCTGACTGCTTCCAATGTTCCCGTCATTACCAGTATTTTCAGCACGCCAATAACCATTTGTGTTGGAGCCGATTACAATACTTCAGTAACTGCAACTACAAATACCGGGGATGCATTATCATATCAATGGTCGAAAGGAAGTGTGAATATTTCAGGGGCTACGACTGCTTCCTATTTGATCAGCAGAACTGTTGAGGGGGATGCTGGCTTATTCAAAGTGGCAGTAACCAATTCCTGTGGCACAGTGAACAGTTCAGTGCAGCAGCTTGTTGTTCTCAAAAGTCCAGTGATCAATACCCAGCCTGTCACTGCACAGGTATGTTCGGGGAACTCTTTTTTGTCAACAGCTGATGTGACCGGTGCTGACACCTATGCTTGGTTTAAAAATAACATTGCAATTGGCAATAATACCCGAAACCTGAGCATTTCAAGCATACAGACCGCGGATGGGGGCACCTACAAATACAGTGTCACAAATACCTGTGGAACAGTTTCCAGCAATGATGCAGTATTGACTGTAAAGGCCAAGCCTACATTGCAGACAGTTACCACCGGTGCAACGATTTGCCAGGGAACCGCCACTACACTGACAGTGGTTGCCAACGGTAACAATGATAATGCGATGACTTATCAGTGGAGCCTAGCTGGCTCGACTATCACAGGAGCCATATCTGCAAGCTATAATATTTCGGGTTTTGCAACTTCCAATGTTGGCACCTATTCTATTGCGGTTTCAAATTCATGTGGAACCACTACCAGCACAAGTGTTGGTATGGATTGCTCACTTGCACTTTCTAGTGCACCAACAATTACATCTGTTTTTACCAGCCCTCTTTCAATCTGTGAGGGCCAAAATTACAGTACACAGGTTGTTGCCAATTCGAATGCAGGTGGCGCACTCAGTTATCAGTGGAAACGTAGTGGTGTCATTCTCCCGGGTGCAACAAGCGCGATATTGAATTTTACGGGTCTACGAACAATTGATGCCGGAATATATACACTTGATGTGATCAATTCCTGTAATACAACCACAAGTGCTAACCTTCAGTTGGATGTTTTGCAGAAGCCGATCATTACCGTTCAACCAGTCGGCACAACGATTTGTGTGGGAGCTTCAATCAATCTTTCTGCTGATGTAACAGGAGCAACTGCCTACAAGTGGCAGAAAGATGGAATTGATATTGGAAATTCGACCAAAATATTTTCTGTTTCAACTGCCATTGCTGCAAATGCAGGTGTATATACATTTTTGGCCTGGAACACATGTGGCAGCATGATGAGTTCTTCCGCAACCATTGTCTTGAATAACAAACCGGTAATCAACAGCATAGTGGCCCCTGCATCAGTTTGCGCCGGCACTGCTGCCACCTTGGTAAGCAATGTGAGTGGCAATGGAGACAACAACCTCACATATACATGGTCAAAAGATGGTACTACAATCCTTGGCAGCAATACACCTACACTTATTGTAGCCAATTTCCAGCCTGCCAATGCAGGAAAATATGTACTTGAAGTGGGCAACGCCTGTGGGCCGGTAAATTCAACCAGTGCTGGACTGGATAAAACAATACAACTGATCCAGGCCCCTTTAATCGCAAGCGTTGCTTCCCAAAATGTTTGCTTGAATGCGTCGGTAAATGTATCTCCATCGTTGACAAATGTTGCTGGAGGGTCGATTACCTATCAGTGGTATTTTGAGGGGAGTGCCATGTCTTCGCAACGGGCGGCGCAATTGAATATCAGCAATATCCAGGCCAACCAATCCGGGCGTTATTACCTGACCGTCAATAATGGATGTGCAACATCAAGTGGTACTCCTTTCAATGTAAATGTTTTGGAATTACCTGTGATAAAAACGCAGCCCACAGCATCATCTGACATTTGTATGGGTGCAATTTTCAGTTTGCAGGTGGTTGCAACGGATG
>CANHSD010000032.1 GCA_947463105.1 Chitinophagaceae bacterium | reverse complement strand
GGTGCATTTGAAAAAACATCCTTTTTTGTTCGTTTTTCAACCTTCTTTCTGCTAACTTTGCGCTCCCTTTCGAAAGAGGGGGTGTTTCCCGGGATGGCGGGGACAAATTTTTAAACCCGGATGTAAATCCGAAAAACTGTACACATGAGTAAATTACATTTCACCACAAAGCATGCAAATGCAGCTTCCGTGCAACGTAAATGGCACGTTGTTGACGGGACCAATCAAACTGTGGGACGAATCTGTAGCAAGATTGCTTCAGTATTGCGCGGAAAGAACAAAGCGTATTATTCGCCCCACGTTGATTGCGGAGACTTCGTTATCGTAATCAATGCAGAGAAAGTCGTTTTCACCGGAAACAAGTTCCAAGACAAGGAATACCAGCACGTTACTGGCTATCCTGGTGGGCAGAAGATTGAGATTGCCAAGGATTTGATCAAGCGTCGTCCTGAGCAGATCGTTGAAAGGGCTGTGAAAGGGATGCTTCCCAAGAACAGGCTTGGTCGCCAAATGTACAAAAAGTTGTTCGTTTACGCTGGTGGAGAGCATCCGCACACTGCACAACAACCAACTCCTTTCAAATTCTAATTACAAAACGATTTCAAATAAAGAATAATGGAAAAACAAAAAAACGGACTTGGTCGTAGAAAGGAAGCTGTTACCAGGGTATTCCTCAGCAAGGGGGATGGTAACATCATCGTAAACGACCTTGATTACAAGGCATATTTTCCTCAGATCTATCTTCAAAACCAGGTTGAACTTCCTATCACTGTTGTTGAAGGTGCCGGAAAATACGATATCAAGATCAATGCTGCAGGCGGTGGTAAGAAAGGCCAGGCTGAAGCTTCTAAATTGGGTATCTCCCGTGCGCTCATCGCTTTGAATCCTGAATTCAGGCCTGCTTTGAAAGCTGCAGGTTTGTTGAGAAGGGATCCAAGGGGTGTTGAAAGGAAGAAATTCGGTAAGAAGAAAGCACGTAGAAGCTACCAGTTCAGCAAGCGTTAACAGGATCACCAATCAAGAATCAAAAACATACTTTATACAATGGAAAATAATACTACACTGCAGCAGCAACTCCTTGAAGCAGGTGTTCACTTCGGTCACCTCCGTAAGAAGTGGAATCCTAAGATGTTGCCTTACATCTATGCAGAGAAAAAAGGCATCCATATCATTGATCTGAACAAGACTGTTGACTGCTTGCAGGAAACTGCCCTTGCCCTCAAGAACATCGCCAAAAGCGGTAAAAAGATCATGTTTGTTGGAACCAAGAAGCAGGCCAAAGAAATCGTTACCGAGTGTGCACAGAAGGTGAACATGCCTTTTGTTACTGAGCGCTGGTTGGGTGGCATGTTGACCAACTTCAACACCGTTCGCAAATCAGTTAAGAAAATGCAGAGCATTGAAAAAATGCTTGCTGATGGCAGCTTCGATAACATCACCAAGAAAGAACGTCTTCAATTGTCTCGCGACAGGGATAAGATGGAGAAAGTTTTGGGCGGTATCGCTCAACTGGGACGTGTGCCTGCAGCTTTGTTCATCATTGACATCGGTCATGAGCATATTGCCATGGCAGAAGCCAAGCGTTTGGGCATCACTACCTTCGGTATGGTTGATACCAATTGTGATCCAAACAAGGTTGACTTCCCTGTACCGTCCAATGACGATGCTACCAAATCCATCGCCATCATCACCAACTATATCACTGCAGCCATTGCTGAAGGATTGGCTGAACGTCAGGCTGAGAAATCAGACGATGGCGAAGAGGGTGAAGATTCAGGCGAAAATGCATTGAAGTTCTCAGTAGATGAGGAAGGGGATGCAGATGGTGGCAGAAGGGGCAAGCCTGGTGCACCGAAGCGCAGGGTTCCTGCTGCAGGCGGTGGCGGAAGAAGGCCAGCCATGAAAAAGTAATTAAACCATACATTAACTTAAATATCGTGTCTTGGATCAGCAATGGTTTCAAGACCGGAGGATAAATATGTCAGAAGTAACAATAACGGCAGCTGAAATCAACAAGCTGCGTCAAATGACGGGTGCAGGCATGATGGATTGTCGCAAGGCACTCACCGAAAACAATGGCGACATTGAAGCTGCGATTGACTGGTTGAGGAAAAAAGGCCAGAAAGTTGCTGCACTCAGGGGAGACCGTGATGCAAAAGAAGGTGTTGTGCTTGCCAAAACAACTGCAGACAACAAGACGGGCATCACTTTGTGCCTGAGCTGCGAAACAGATTTCGTTAGCAAAAACGATGATTTTATTGCATTCGCCCAAAGCATCATGGATGCAGCCATTGCCAACAATGTGAATTCAGCTGAAGAGTTGAATGCACAGGAAATCAATGGTGCCAAGATTGCCGATCTGGTGAACGACAAGCTTGCCAGCATTGGTGAGAAGATTGGTGTTTCCAAGTTTGAGCGCATCGATGCAACTTTCGTATCATCATACATCCACGGTGCAAACAGGATGGGTGTATTGGTTGGTTTGAATGAAGCGCAAGCTGAAGTAGGCAAGGACATTGCTATGCAGATTGCTGCCATGAATCCAGTTGCCATCGACTCATCTTCAGTTTCTGCTGAAGTGATTGAAAGGGAAAAAGGTGTTATCCTTGAGTTGATCAAGAATGATCCTAAAATGGCAGGTAAGCCCGAGGAGATGATCTCCAAGATCGCTGAGGGAAAGCTAAATTCCTTCTACAAGGAAAGCACATTGCTGGCCCAGGCTTTTGTAAAGGATGGCGGCATGTCTGTCGGAGATTACCTGAAGTCTAAAGGCGCTGACCTGAAGGTTGTTTCCTTCAAGCGTGTCGCACTCGGTTAATTCAATCGACAATCGAATATAGAAAAGGGCCTTCATCATGAAGGCCCTTTTTGTATCTTTGCACCATGCAACCCATATACAAAAGAATACTGCTGAAATTGTCCGGTGAGTCCCTGGTGGGAGACAACGGATTTGGTATTGATCCTACCATGATCAACCGCTACGCCAAAGAAATAAAAAGTGTTGTGGATCTTGGTGTTGAAGTGGCCATCGTTATTGGTGGTGGCAACATCTACCGGGGCATGAATGAATCTGAAACGGGTATAGAACGAGCACATGGCGATTACATGGGCATGTTGGCCACTGTTATCAATGGCATGGCGATTCAAGCCATGCTGGAGAAGCAAGGGATGTACACCCGCTTGTTGACAGCCATCAAGATGGAACAGGTAGCAGAGCCCTATATCAGGAGAAGGGCCATCAGGCACCTCGAAAAAAACAGGATTGTGATCTTCGGCGGTGGTACAGGCAACCCTTATTTCACCACTGATACCGCAGGTTCACTGCGTGCTGTTGAGATTGGTGCAGATGTCATCATCAAAGGAACCCGTGTTAATGGCATCTATACAGCAGATCCTGAAAAAGATCCAACTGCAACAAAATACGATACCATTTCCTACAAAGAGTGCATCGACAAGAACCTTAAGATCATGGACATGACGGCCTTCACCCTTTGTATGGAAAACAACCTTCCCATCATTGTGTTTGACATCAACCAGGAAGGCAATTTGAAAAAATTGGTGACCGGTGAGCAGATTGGAACGTTAGTGAAATAAATTCCACCCCATGTCCATCTCCTCCATCCGCAAAGACTACCAGCTTCGATCACTATCTGAATCAGATGTGCATGCCAATCCTGTTGCTCAATTCAGCCAATGGTGGGATGAGGCATTAACATCTGACATTGACGAAGTCAATGCCATGACCCTGTCTACCATTACTGCAGCAGGAAGGCCATCTGCAAGAATAGTTTTGCTCAAAGGGTTTGATGAAAAGGGTTTTGTTTTTTATACCAATTATGAAAGTGATAAGGGGCAACAGCTTGATGCTTATCCTTATGCGTCACTGGTATTTTTCTGGAAAGAACTGGAAAGACAGGTCCGCATAGAGGGAAGATGTGAGCGGGTGTCTTCGGAAGAGAGTGATGAATACTACAACAGCAGGCCATTGGGAAGCAAGTTGGGGGCATGGGCCTCACCACAAAGCAAGGTCATTGAAGGAAGGGAAATCCTTGATAAAAATGTAGCAGCATTGCTTGAGCAGTATGCTTCAGGAGAAGTTCCCCGTCCATCGCATTGGGGCGGATACAGGGTTGTAGCAGATACCATTGAATTTTGGCAGGGCCGTAGCAATAGGCTGCACGATAGAATAAAATACGGCCGTCTGGATGGAGCCTGGACAAGAGAAAGACTGGCTCCCTGATAAGATCAGTTGTCAGTTATCAGTTGATGAACTGTGCATAATGAAACCACAACCCACAACTGATAACGGATAACGCATTAAGCCTTGCGAGGAGCAGCTTTTTTGCCTGCTTTGGCTGGTCTTGATTTACCGAAAGAACCTTTGAATATCTTTCCTTTTCTTGTTTTTTTGTCGCCTCTTCCCATTGTATTTGTTTTTAAAATTTTAAAATGAAAAAAAAAGCAAGACACGCAAGCGTCTTGCTTTTTAATTTTTTTTTAAGCGGTTAGATCTTTGCAGAAAGCTCTTTACCAGCTTTGAACTTGGCAACCTTCTTTGCCTTGATCTTGATCACAGCACCGGTCTGTGGGTTACGACCATTGCGTGCAGCCCTTTTGGTTACAGAGAAAGTACCGAAACCTACCAATGTAACTTTACCACCACCTTTGAGGGTTTTGGTTACTGCGCTAACAAATGAATCAAGTGTAGCGTTAGCCTGAGTTTTGGTGATACCAGCATCATCAGCGAGCTTGGCGATCAATTCAGCTTTGTTCATAGACTTAAATTTTTAATTGATTTGTATAATGACAAATTTATAGGCTTTTTGATTCTAACAAAATTTTTTTTCTTCACTTATTTCCGCTAAAAGCCAATACTGACCTGCATTTTAGCGTGTAAAGATAATCTATTTTTCCACACTTATTGCACAATTGCCATTAAAGTGCGAAATCCCATTACTTGGTCGCCCCATTGGCGGGTTGCATTTAAACGCAATGCAGGCGCATGTTCAGCAATATACCTGCGGTAATGCTCCTCAGTTTCGGCATGAAATTGTACTGCAAAAGTCAGTCCTTCCTCTTCATCCACTTCCAGCAAACGCAGTACCTTGAAGTTGCTGAAAAGCCCTGTAGACATGATTTTGGGGATATGTGTTCCTTTCATCCAGGCCATCCATTCTTCATGTATTTCATGGGAGACGGCATAGGTAATATTGTATACCAACATCTTATTTATTTGAGAGGTCAAGATAAACAGGGCAATGATCACTGTGTTTGATATCCGGGAAAATCTCGGCATCAACAATGCGTGCGGCAAGGCTTTCCGTAACGTTGATATAATCAATGCGCCAGCCTTTGTTGTTGAGCCTTACACTGGGAAATCGCTGGCTCCACCAGGAATACCTGTGGGGTTCAGGATGAATTTTTCTGAAGCTATCCACCCATCCTGATGCAAAAAAATCATCCATCCAAGCCCTTTCTTCTGGCAGGAATCCTGTTGTATTTTTATTGCCCTTTGGATCATGGATATCAATGGGAGTGTGGGCAATGTTATAATCACCGCAAAGGATGATGCCTTCAAATTGTTGCTTTGTTTTGTTCAAGTAGGGCAGCATCTCATTCAACCATTCCATTTTGAAGGCTTGTCTTTCATCGCCAGAAGTGCCTGATGGGAAATAGGCATTGATCAATAGTAGTTTTCCAAAATGCAGTTGAATTACACGGCCCTCATCGTCGCTCTGCGTATGGCCATTTCCAGTGACCACCATGTCTGGTTTTATCTTTGTAAACACCGCTACACCACTGTATCCTTTTTTGCTGCTGGCACTGAACCAATAGTCCTCGTAGCCCAGATCATTGATTTCCTTCATGTCAACATCATCCTTGCTTGCCTTTGTTTCTTGCAGGCAAATAATGTCTGCTGGATCGGTCTTCAGCCAATCAATGAAACCTTTCTTGATGGCAGCCCTTATCCCATTTACGTTGTAAGAGATGATTCGCATGAATTATTTTTTATTGTTCTCTCAGGCATCAAGGCTAGGCCTCAACCATTTTTCAGCGTCTGCGGTTTCCATTCCCTTTCTTGCTGCATAGTCATGCAACTGGTCTTTGGTGATTTTTCCTACACCAAAATATTTTGCTTGAGGGTGTGCAAAATACCACCCGCAAACAGAAGAGGCAGGGAACATGGCCAAAGACTCTGTAAGGGTGATGCCAATTTGTTGGGTGGCATCAAGCAATTGAAACAGCTTGTTCTTCTCAGTATGATCCGGGCAGGCAGGATAGCCGGGCGCTGGCCTGATGCCTGTGTACACTTCCTTGATCATGTCATCATTGGACAGCAGTTCATCCTTGGCGTAGCCCCAGTATTCCGTTCTCACTTTCATGTGGACGTATTCTGCAAGCGCTTCTGCAAGCCTGTCTGCCAGGGCCTGGAGCATGATCTTGCTATAGTCATCATGCTCCGATTCAAAGCGCTTGATGTGCGTTTCAATTCCTTTGATGGTAACGGCAAAGGCACCAAGATGGTCCTGCCTTGAGGCTGATGCGGGTGCAATGAAGTCGGCCAGTGAAAGATTGGGCTGGTCGGCAGCCTTTTTCATTTGCTGGCGAAGGAATTGCAGCTCAACCTCTTCATGGGTTTCAACATTGAGCAAGGTAACGCTGTCACGCTCATTGCTGTTGGCTGGCCAGAAGCCAATAATAGCCTTGGGCTCAAGCCATTTTCCTGCCACAATCTGTTGCAACATGGCGTTGGCATCATCATACAATTTGGATGCTTCCTTTCCGATGATTGCATCTTTGAGGATCGCAGGGAATTTACCATGCATCTCCCATGCAATGAAGAATGGTGTCCAGTCGATATAAGGAATCAGGGTTTCAATATCGATGCCGGTGATTTCTTTTTTACCAGTAAATCCTGGATTTGTAAATGTCGATTCATCCCAGTTAATGGTGAATTTTCGTTTTACTGCCTCCTCATAAGAAAGCATTTCCTTGCTGTTTTTCTTGTTGGCAAATTCAATGCGCAGCTTGTCATACTCCACATCAATCGCCCCAAGAAAATCTGTTTTATTTTGATTGAGCAGTGATCCTGCAACAGAGACACTTCTCGATGCATCGAGTACATGCACCACACCACCATCATACTGTTGCGCAATCTTGAGTGCTGTATGCATGCGCGATGTAGTCGCTCCACCAATGAGCAGGGGTTGTTTCATTCCTCGGCGTTTCATCTCTGATGCCACATGCACCATTTCATCCAGTGAAGGCGTGATCAACCCGCTCAATCCGATGATGTCTGCATTGTGTCTGACAGCCTCATCAAGGATTTTGTCGGCCCCAACCATCACACCTAGGTCAACGATGTCGTATCCATTGCAACCCAATACAACACCCACAATATTTTTTCCGATATCATGCACATCACCTTTTACAGTAGCAAGCAAAATCTTTCCTGCGGCAGAGGCCTCTTGTTTTGCAGCCTCAATGAAGGGGGTGAGAACGGCCACACTTTTTTTCATGACACGGGCACTTTTCACCACCTGTGGCAAAAACATTTTACCAACACCAAACAGGTCTCCCACAATGTTCATTCCATCCATCAATGGACCTTCAATGACATCCAATGGACGGGGATATTGTTGCCTGGCCTCTTCTGTATCTGCATCAATGTATTCTGTAATACCATTGATCAACGCATGTTTCAGCCGTTCTTCAACGGGATTGTTCCGCCAGGCTTCATCTCTTTCCTGCACTTTTCCTTTGGCCTTGACGGTTTCAGCAAACTGGATCAGTTTTTCTGTTGCCTGGTTGTCATCATTGTTCCTGTTGAGGATAACATCTTCACAGAGGTTCCTGAGCACAGGGTTGATCTCGTCATAAATCACCAGCTGTCCTGCATTCACAATACCCATGTCCATGCCAGCTTTGATGGCATGAAACAAGAACACGGAATGCATGGCTTCGCGAACATGGTCGTTGCCACGGAAAGAAAACGAAAGGTTGCTGACACCGCCGGATATTTTGACCAGTGGATATTTTTGTTTCAATACCCGGGTGGCCTCAATAAAATCAACCCCATAGTTGTTGTGTTCTTCCAAGCCTGTGGCCACTGCAAAAACATTAAGATCAAAAATGATATCCGAAGCAGGGAATCCTACTTTTTTGGTGAGTATTTCATAAGCGCGCTCACCTATCTTGATTCTTTTTTCCAATGTATCGGCCTGTCCATTTTCGTCAAAGGCCATCACGATGACTGCCGCACCAAAACTTCTGCAAATGATGGCCTGTTGAATGAACTTTTCTTCGCCTTCTTTGAGGGAGATGGAGTTTACCACACATTTACCCTGTATGCATTTGAGCCCGGCTTCGATGATTGAAAATTTTGAAGAGTCAATCATGATCGGAATTCTGGCAATGTCTGGCTCGCTTTGCAACAGGTTCAGAAAGATGACCATTTCCTTTTCACCATCCAACAAGGCATCATCCATGTTTACATCCAGTACCTGTGCGCCGCTTTCCACCTGTTGCCTGGCAATGCTCAGCGCCTCCTCGTATTTCTCTTCCCTGATCAGCCTGGCAAATTTCTTAGAGCCGGTAACATTGGTCCTTTCGCCCACATTCACAAAATTCGTCTCCGGTCGAATCACCAAAGGCTCCAATCCAGACAAACGCATGTAAGGCTTGATATGTACTTTTTCTCCCATTGTAAATTTTTCTTAAAGTCAACTTCTTTTAACCTCTCCTGCCTTCGGCAGGTTTACCAACCTATGGTTGGCAAGCTCAACCTCCTTCAACCTTCCTCATCCACCACCGGCAACTCCCTCGGCGCTATCTTCCTCACGTGATCGGCGATATGCTTGATATGGTCTGGTGTTGTACCACAGCATCCGCCAACAATGTTTACAAATCCTTTTTCTGCCCATTCCTCAATGAAATGTGCTGTTTGGGCTGGTTCCTCATCATATTCACCCATGGCGTTGGGAAGCCCTGCATTGGGATAGGCCGAAGTATAACAAGCGGCGATCTGTGAAAGCTCTTCAATGTGTGAACGCATTTGGTTTGCGCCCAGTGCACAGTTCAGGCCCACGCTCAATGGATTGGCATGTGCGATGCTGGTATAGAAAGCCTCCAATGTCTGACCGCTGAGCGTTCTTCCGGATGCATCCGTGATGGTGCCGCTGATCATCAAGGGGAGCTCCTGCAGCTGATGGTCTCTGAAGAACTTCTTGGTCGCATAGATGGCTGCCTTGGCATTCAGGGTATCAAAAATGGTTTCAATCAGCAAAAGATCAACACCACCTTCCACCAGGGCTTTCACCTGTTCGTAATAGGCCTCAGCCACTTCATCAAAACTGATGCTCCTGAAACCTGGGTTGTTTACGTCAGGTGAAAGGGATAAGGTCTTGTTCATGGGGCCAATGGCGCCAGCCACATAAGGACCGCCTGCATCCTTGTTTTCAGGGTGGTTGGCCCTGTATTCATTGACGGCATTTTTGGCACATTTTGCTGCAGCGAGATTGATTTCGTAAGAAAGGCTGCTCATGTTGTAGTCAGCCATTGAAACCGCCTGGGCATTGAAGGTATTGGTCTCTATGATGTCAGCACCCGCTTCTAAATACTGAAGGTGGATGTTCTTGATGATATCCGGTTGGGTGATGCTGAGCAGGTCATTGTTGCCTTTGAGGTCAGAAGGCCAGTCGGCAAATCTCGAACCCCTATAATCAGCCTCAGTGAGCTTATGCCTTTGGATCATGGTTCCCATGGCACCATCGATGACCAGGATTTTTTCTTTGAGTAGTGTGGAAATATCTTTCATGCTTAATGTAGAATCGCAAAGGTAGTTAAAACTGCTAAGGGCTCAAAGGCAAGATAGACAAGCTTTTTATTGGATATAACTGTCTACAGGCAACCTGTTGCGTATGCTTTTTGCCAATGTCATTTCATCTGCAAATTCGAGCTCCCCACCAAAGGCGATGCCACGGGCGATGGTCGTGAAGCGGAGTTCAGGATTGTTGAGCTTTTTGCGGATATAATAAATGGTGGTATCTCCCTGAATGGTGGGGCTTAGCGCAAAAACGATCTCCTTTGTATTTTCCTTTGGAATTCTTTCAGCCAGTGCGGTAATGGTGAGTTGGTCGGGGCCGATGCCGTCCAATGGCGAGATCACGCCGCCCAGCACATGGTAGAGCCCATTGTATTGCTCTGTTGATTCAATGGCAATCACATCTCTGATGTTTTCTACCACGCAGATCACTTCTTTTTTTCTACCGGCATTGCTGCAAATGGGGCACTGGTCCAGGTCTGAAATATTGAAACAGGTTTTGCAAAACTTGATTTCTTTTCTCATCCGGTCAATGGTTTCGCTGAATTGCGCTACCTCTGCCTCCTCCTGTTTCAGCAAATGAAGCACCAGCCGCAATGCAGTTTTTTTCCCTATCCCCGGAAGGCGGGAAAACTCTTTGACAGCTGCTTCAAGAAGGTTGGAGGATAAATGCATCTGCAAAATTACTGAATGTCTTTGAGATCAATTCTCAATTCATTGTCCCAATTGGCCCTGATTTGCAGGGTTTGTTTTCTGGCCACCACTTTTTCTGGCTGTAGTTTTTTCCAGTAATTACCAGTATCCCACTTGCCATTGTTGTTGATATCAAAAAGGATGCTGATCTGGTACTCACCCGGGTTGAACAATTTGATCTTGTATTTGTCCTGTTTGGCCTGTTGCTGAAGAAAGATTTTGTTGTCTTTCATGAGCAGCAAGATAGGATGCAGGTTGCTGTCGATATTGGCGATTTTGATGTCGATGCTGCCGTAATCCGATTCTTTTTTTGAAGTGAAGCCGATGGTATCGGTTTTCATGAATTTGTTGTCCATGGTATCCAGGGCAAAATCCTTTTCAAGGATCAGGTTATACGCAGTATTTTCTGTCCATGGGTGCTGTATGATCAGTTGTTTCCCTGTGCTGTCTTTGTCCAGTTTGAAACTGCTGATGGCTTTGAAATCCTTATCAGTGAAACGAATTTTGGATGAATCCAGTTTTTTCAGCGGATGCTCTGTGGTCAGGATGAAGGTTGAAAGGAGGTCCTGCCTTCCGCCCTCCAGGTTGTTGTTGAACCTCAAACGTTTGTCTTCACCCTTTTTATTGGTTGCAGCAGGTTTTGGGGTTGATTTTGGTGCAGGCTTGGCTTCCTGTTCCTCTTCAAAAGCATACAACACGGTGGATGTATCTGTGCCAATGTTGATGGGGCTGTTCATGAAGGCGATCAGCTCGCTGGACTGGTCATATTTTTTGCCACCGTCTGCATCCTTGATGACGAAGAGGTTGTAGCGTCCGGGCTGAAGATTGCTAAAAATGAAACTGCCATCTCCTTTGAGCCGGGTATAGTAACGGGGTTTTTCTTTGGCCACTGCAGAGTCGTCCAGGTTGCGGTGCAGCACTGCAATCAAGGTGCTGTCTACTTTTCCTGTAGCAGCGACGATTACTTTTCCGGTGAAAAAAGCAGAATCAAGGTAAGGCCCGGTAGAAAAACTATAGGAGAAATCCTTGAGGATGTTGTTTTCATTGATGTCTTTGATGGCTTCCCCAAAATCAATCCTGTAAGTAGTGTTTTCCTCCAGGGTATCTTTCAGTTTGATGGTGATGGTCTTGAGCTTTCCTTCTGCATTGGGATTGCTTTTGGGAATGGGGGAATAGGTCAGCTTTTCATAAGGGTTTTCAAGCGTGATGTACTCATCAAAAACCAGCGTGATCTTGTTGCCCTTGAAGTTTTTGGCACCATATTCAGGTATGGCGGCAACAAGTTTTGGTGGAATGGAATCCCTGGGCCCACCCGTTGGAGCAACCTGTTGTCCACAAGATGAAATGGCAACAGCAATGAGGATGAAATAAATGAGTTTCATGTTCTCCTGCAAAGTTAATCAAAAAGGACCTCCTGTTCTTCCTCAATGAAACCTACCTGCAGTTTATTGGTTTTGACAAAATTGCACCAATGACAATCTTCTTTTCCGCAACCTGTGTAGAAGTCACGTGCCTGAATCTTATCCCAAACAAATTGGATCTGCTCCCTTACTGCATCAGTATCTTCTTTTGAAATCGGCACCAGGATGGAGCTGATTTCCTTTTTGGCATTGGGTTCTACAAAGTCAAACTCTGTGCTCATGACCTGGTATTTCCCCTGGTCATTGTTGTCTATAAGCAACTTGTAAAAAACAGCCTGGCGCCAGTAATCCCCACCATAAGGAGGATCGCTTTGCGGATTTTTGAGCTTGGCTTTGGCGTTGTCTGGATTTCCGGTTTTATAATCCACCACATTGACTTTGTGGCCATCAAATTCCATTTTGTCGATCTTCCCTTTGAGCGGAACACCATCCACCATCACATTCCTGATGTTGCGCTCAACCGCTACAATCTTATTGAAGGAATTGATTTTTTTGTCGTGGTATTTGTCCAGGATTTCACGGCCATATTCCATCCTTCTCTCAAATTCTTCTTTGGTGAAACTCTCCCTGTGCCTGTAGAGGTAAAGCACAAAATCCTCGATCAAGACCTGTTTGGAAGGGAAGTTATTGTCGGGGTCTTGTTTCATTTTATTGAAGAAGGATTCCAGCGCAAAGTGAACGCCAGAGCCAAACTCAAGGGTTTCGTTTTTGGGAGAAGGGATGCGGATCAGGTTGTTGTAGTAGAATTGAAGCGGGCAGTTGAGGTAATTGTTCAATGCCGTTACATTCATCGCAAATTTGTCCAATGCTTTGTCGATGATGTCAGTATCCATTTTTTCAATGATGGGCGAATGTGCTGAGAGCAGCCTTACCAAATTGAAAGCAGTGATCACAGATTCTTCTGGCACCGGATGCTCTTCCGGAAGAGAATGAACTGCCTTGATTTCTTCCAAAAACATGCTCGACTCCAGGTCTTTCCCATCGTCCTTTTGTTTGGAATAGGATATCGTGAGGTATTGCTCGGCCCTTGTGATGGCCACATAGAAAAGCCTTCTTAGCTCCTCGTCAGTAGTTGAATTGGCATGAGACTGGAACAAGGTATCCGGTAGCTTGTAGCCTTTGTTGCTGGCCCTTTTCTTCTCCCAAAAACTGGCATTGCATCCAGCAAAAAACACGTATTCAAACTCAAGCCCCTTGGCGCCATGGGCAGTAAGGAGGTTCACACCTTTTTCATTGCCGCCTACCTGAACGATGGGCAGGGCGATTTCTTCCTTGCGCATCATTTGGATGACCTTCACGAATTTGTTAAGATTCAGCGATGGGTCTTTTTTTGTTTCATTTTTAAGGAAATCAAAGAAGGCCGTCAGCACCTGCATCTGCCAATGGTTGTCTGCAGATTTCATGATCACGCCCAGCATGCCTGAGTCACGAATGATCCGCTCCAGCAATTGTTGCAACGTGATGTTGTTGATACTGGCCAGCATGTTTTCGATGAATCTGCCGGTTTGCGCAAGTTCATCAGAAATGTTTTTTTCGAAAAGGCTTCCTGCAATGGAGTTTGTTTTGATGTCGATGATGTTCCTGAATCCCGACACCTCTTTTTTGTATAAGCGCTGGGTGTTTTCAATGCTGAGTTTGGCAATTTCAAGCGGACGGATGCCAAACCAATCATAGTGCAGGATCTCGAAAAGCATCTGGTCGCCGCTGAAGGCCGTGTCCATTTCTGCATCAAGGTATTCAAAAAGGCGGATGGTTTTTTTGATCAGTGGCAGGTCCAGTAAATTGATGTTGCGTTTGCTATAAAACAAGATGCTCCTGCATTTCAGGAATTCGGCCAGCTCCTCACCATATTTGTTTTCTTTGTAGATGACGGCAATTTTTTTTGGCTCAACGCCGCTGTGGACAAGGGTTTCGATTTCATGGGTAATGCCAATCATTTCCTCCCTTGCATTTCTCCAGGCCTTGATGACGGGCAGATGCGTGCTGTTTTTTAGGGTCTCTTTTCCTGTTACAAGGGTCTTGTTAAGGCCTGGCACATGACTGATCAGTCGCTCGTTGTTTTTGTCGATCAGGGTTTTGGAAATATCCAGGATGGGCTGCGTTGAACGGTAGTTTTCCGTCAACATGATGGTCTTGATGTTTTGAAATTTCTTCATGAAAACCAGCATGTTTTCCACATTGGCTCCCTGAAAGCGAAAGATGGACTGGTCGTCATCACCCACAACAAAAATATTCGGCTCCTCCCAATAACTGATCAGCATCTCAACCAATGTATTCTGGGTTCCACTGGTATCCTGGTATTCATCTACGAGCACATACTGGAACTGCTCCTGGTATTGCGCAAGGATTTGAGGGTTATTTTTGAAAACATCAATGACCCAGTTGATCATGTCGTCAAAGTCGTACCGCTTGTGGTCCTGCATCATTTTTCGGAACTTCTCAAATTCCTTGACAGCAGCCTCCAGCTTGGCCATCTTGTCCTTTTCGGCATTGAGCAGCTCCATTTTCAGGTCGCCAGCATTGAACTGGCCCGTTTTTCTTTTATAGATATACTCATCCCTTGTAGGAAGGTCGTTGAGGTATGTATTGATGGCGTCCAGGATCAGGTCTGTACTCCAACCCTCCCGTTTCATGCTGCTGAACAGCTGGCGAAGGTTCTTGGTTTCAAAATAGACATCACTGCGGTAACGTTTCAGTGGATGGTTTTTGGGAAACTGGTCGATCAGTTCTCTGAGCAGGGCAATCGATTCCAGATCGGAGATGGGTTCCAGGGTATTTTTTTCAAAGTAGGCCAGGTTGTCCTGGATGACCTGGTTACAGAAGGAATGATAGGTATGGATGTTAACCTTGTAGGCATCCGGACCAATGATTTTGAGCAAACGCTTGCGCATGGCCACCGCTCCTGAGTCGGTATAGGTCATGCAGAGAATATTCTGGGGTAGGGTATCCGTTTCCAACAGGATTTTCCCAATCCGGATGGCCAGGATCTGGGTTTTCCCCGTTCCCGGTCCGGCAATAACCATTACGGGGCCTTCAATGGTATCAACAGCCTCTTTTTGAGCAGGATTGAGTTTGGTGTATTCGTTTTGGTAGGTGGTGAGGAGCATGGGGGTTGAAGGGGAATTTTAATTTGACAAGTTACAACAAGAACTGCTATCTCTTTGTTAATGACTTTGAATTCAATTTTGAAATTTTTTCAACCCCCCAGCCTTCGGCTGGTAAATTCAACCTCTTCAACAATGTCCGTCTATTGTCTCAAAAAAACCCAGTTCATCCCCATTTCTCTCGACGCTGCATGGGATTTTTTTTCGCATCCAAAGAATTTGGCTGTGATGACGCCTGAATACCTGAACCTGAAGTTCACCAATGAACTTTATGGCGAAGAAATGTATCCTGGTCAGGTGATGACTTATAATGTTAGGCCTGTATTGGGTATCCCAATGTTTTGGATGACCGAGATCACCCATGTTGTTCCCAAAAAGTTTTTTGTAGACGAGCAACGCTTTGGTCCTTATGCCATGTGGCACCACCAACACCATTTTGAAGAAGTGGAAGGGGGCGTATTGATGACCGACTTGATTCACTACAAGGCACCCCTCGGATTTTTAGGTGATGTGGCTGTTGCTTTGTTCATCAAAAAGCAACTCGAAGGGATATTCGTGTTCAGGAAGCAGAAAGTCGAGGAACTGTTTCCTTCAACTTCTACCCAGGCATCCTAGATATATACTTCTCAATCTGCTTGATCTGGTTAACAACCTGATCTGTAGTAGGTTTTTGCGCTTTTGCTTTTTTGAAGAAATCTTTGGCAGCGCGGAATTCACGCTTTTGCATCATGATCTGGCACATTTGCAGGTAGGCCAGTGCAGAGCTTTCCTTGTCAGGTATACCCAATCGAATGGCGGAGCGAATCAGGCTTTCACCCTCTTTCATGTTGCCCCTTTGCATGGCCATCATGCCCAACTGTAATTTATTGGCTCCTTCTGCCTCCTTCATGGGAAGACCCAGATCAAGGCTTTTTTTCATGTGCTTTTCAGCCGAGTCAAAGTCTTGCTTGGACATGGCAATATTCCCTTTCAGGGTAAAATACACCGCGCGGATAGGCTTGTACAGCAATCCAGGGTATTTGATTCCGTTTAGGATTTTTTCCGCACCCTCAAAATCACCCCCTTCCAGGTATTCCTGGATCAACCTGAGTGGGCCGATAAAAAAATGGGTGAAAACACAAAGAACTGCGATGATATAGAGTGCAAGCGAGGGCAAAAAACCGGCCCAGATGTTGAAGAAAATGGCCAGTGCCAGTGCCAGGATCCCTAAATGGAGGCGGTATTTGATGAAAATGTTATAAAATTTCATATTGAACAAAGATAATCAAAGGAGATTAACAAGATTGGGGAATCCTGTAATATTGTAGAATCTTGTTTTTTACGTCTGAAGACCTTGCACTAACTATAAAATCATGCATCGTACCCGAAGGATTGGGATCTTGGATGCATCTATCATTGGTATAATTTGAATGAACAGGAGCTCATAGGGCGGTTGAGGCAGGGGGATGAACCTGCATTCCGGTGGCTGGTAGACAAGTTCAGTAGCCGGATACACAATACTGTACTGAACATCCTGCAAGATCCCGATGATGCAGAAGATGCCCTTCAGGAGACTTTTATTCAGGTATATGAGTCAATTGATGGATTCAAGGGTGAGTCCAGCCTTTCTACCTGGGTGCATAAAATTGCCATCCGCAAGGCGCTGGAAAAACTTAGAAAAAGGAAAACGAGGCAAAGCATTCAATCCTTCATTCCCTGGTGGATGCCCAATGAAAAGCAAAGTGTTGACATTGCCTCGCTGAATCCGGGTATTGCTGCAGAAAACAAGGAGAAAGCCACGGCTTTGTACAAGGCAATCGCCCAATTGCCAGAGAAACAACAGTTGGCTTTCACCTTGATTCGGCTGCAGGGGATGAAGCATGAGGAAGCAACTGAAATCATGGGGTTAGGGATCAAGGCGATTGAATCTTTGTTGAGCAGGGCAAAAGAAAACCTAAAAAAGAATCTAGAGAAATACTACAAATCATAAAATCATTGCGATGAAAAATACTTCAATCTCTTTGCTGGAAGACCATCTTCAATTGCTGGATAATATTCAGGAAGTTGGAACGGATGCGTTTTTTTATACAAGGGTAAGGGCAAGACTTGAGGCACGAAAAGCAGGTGAGGAATGGGGATTTAGGCTAAGGCCTTCATTGGCTATTCCAGCGCTCACCTTATTGCTGGTACTGAATGGCTTCCTCCTTTTTCAATACACCAAGACCAATAATAAAAAAGACAGCGCATATTCCATCCAGCGTTTTGCCACAGATTATAACCAATCCATACAAACCTTGTATTAAATCGTTCACAACATGAACAAACCCAACAAAAATAAATTCCTTACCTGGTTGGTAGCCGCACTGTTGGT
>CANHSD010000031.1 GCA_947463105.1 Chitinophagaceae bacterium | reverse complement strand
CTCGGCTGGGTTTCGGCGGATATAATCCATCTGCTGCATCATTTGGTCATTGGTCAGGTTATCATCCTCCCCTTTCAACTTTTCCTTCTCTTCTTTGTCCTTTTCATCTTTTTTCTTGCTTTGAAAACTGGTAGACATGTTGATGCTTCCACTGGTGATGGAGCCTAAATTGAATTTGCTTCCTCCTTGCCAGGCATACTGGTCAATCCTGTAGCCATTCGTTGGATTGACCTTGTAAGGATCCAAAGAGGCATTGGCTGTGATGTTGATTTTTTCAAAGAGATTGCTGCGTGCATAAATGCTGAAGGTCGATAGCTTGAAACTGTCTGCCAGAAAGTTATACCCACCGGATATGCCAAATCCATCCAAGAGCTTCACCTTTTTAAGTTCTGCCTCGCCGGTATCGGTTTTGGATCGAACCTTCATTTCAATGTTGTTGTCAATACCAAAACCAATACCACCGCTCTCTTCTGATCCGAATGGGCCATAAATACTGCCGTCAAAAACAGACATCAAAACCTGATTACCTTGTTTGTCTACCCGTTCACGGTAATAATAGGGTTTCATCAGGTCTGGCTTGTAATTGATACCAAACTGTGGCCGCATCACATGCCGGATGGCCTGGACCTTTACTTCTTTTTTCTTTGCTTGATAGGTACCAAATACTGCAGTACTAAACGAAAGCCCCAAAGACATTTCCCTTGCTGAATTGAAGCCTTTTTCCATGGTAGAGTCCAGCTTTTCAGTTACAGGATTCCATTTGCGGTAGAATTTCTGGGCATACCATCTTTCCCGGAAAGAAAAGTTGGGGGCAACCTGAAAAGGCCCCATTGGCGGCAGGGAAAGGGTGATGGGAATATCATGGCTTGCACCCCACTGAAAGGTATCGATCAACTGTTTGAACCTGAATGCCGTGTCATAAAAGGATATTTGTCCCTTGTAACTGCCACTGTACCCCACACCCAACTTCTCATACCATTTTGACTCCCCCACTGCTTCCTTAGGTTGCAAAGGATAAATGGTGTTCATCACAAGCGCAATGTCTGGAAGGTTAAGGTTGACCAGGCGGGTAGAGGTATTCTGGTTGTGGTTGAGGTTAACCGCTAGATTGAACGGGGTTCCTTGCCAGGTTTTTTGGTAGGAAATGGAGGAGCTTAACTGGTTGGTAAAGTTCATCGGCTGCATGTAATTGCCTCCTCCCTGCACATTACCAGTGAAACCGGGATTGGCCAAGGCACCGTTAGGAACTAACCTGAGGTATTTGCTGCTGCCTGCATTTACATTTGCACTAAAGGAAACACCAGGGCGTGCCTTGCTGTCCATGCTGTGCGACCAGGTAACAAAGAAACTTTTATTTCTGCTAAAGTCCGGATCACCCTTGAAGGCAAATTTGGTATTCTGCAAGCTGATGTTGAAGGTACCACTGTAGCGGTAACGCATCCTGTAAGAGGGAGAGAAATTGGCCCGCCAAGATCCGTATGAGTAAAGATCAAACCAGATCTTTGCATCCAAGTAATCGTTTACTGCTTTGTAATAACCCAATCCTTCCAATCCAACACCAAAATCTTCAGTAACCGTAAATTGCGGAGGAATAATACCGGATTGTCTGCCTTTTTTCATGGGGAAAATCCCGAACGGCAGGTAAATGGGAACGGGTACATCTTCAAATTCAGGATGCACTGGTCCGGTTACTACCAATTTTTTGTTGATGAACTTGGCCTTACTAAACCGGAAGGCAAAATGGGGTGTATCAAGGTTACAGGTTGTAAACCTTCCCCTGGAGGCAAAAAAGGTTTCAGGGTCTATTTTCTTTACTTTTTCAGCGAAATTGTAGAGCTCGTCCTGCTGGAAAAAAGAACTGTAGGTAAGGCCTTTTTGGCTCTTGAAGTTAAACCGAAGGCTATCACTTACCGTAATGGTTTCTCCCTGTTTCATCTTGGCCATTCCAGTTACAACACCAGCGGTATCTCTTCCCATTTTTGCGGTAACGTACTGTGATTGCTGGTCAAATACAATTGTTGGGGCATTAACCTGAAGGTCATCGTACTTTATTTCCGTCTTTCCATAGAGCAGCATTTTCCTGGCATCCACCTCCAAAACCATAGAATCCTCGGCTTTGTGATCAACAGGCGATGTGATGGAATCTGCAGAAAGCTTAAGGTTAAGGGTATCAACTTTTGCCTGTTTGGCAGTAGTATCCTTTTTACCTGAATTTGGAATGGTATCTGTAGAGGCAATGGGTAAGAATGGATGAAATGGTCCCGCTGCACCATGCATTGATAATGTTAAAATAGGAAGTAACCCTGAGCATAAAATCAAGATAAAAAGATATTTTAAGCTAAATTTGCTTTGGGGCTGTAGCATAGTTATGACAGGCAAAATTAGTCAATTTAAGTTGTAAGATTTTGTGAAGATTACCAACTGCTTCCCAAACTAAATGAAATTCAAATATGGCAAAATTGCTGCATGCTTTTTCTCTGGTTTTTGCTTTAGGGCTGATAATGGGTTCAATGGTCTTAGCACAACCACCTGTCCGCCAACAAAAAATCAAAACCATCATCATTGATGCCGGCCATGGCGGAACAGACCCCGGTGCCCGCGGTGAATATTCAACAGAAGCACAAATCACCCTTCAAATTGCCCAAAGGCTGGACACCTTACTCAGGAACGAAATAACGGATACGCGGATAGTGATGACCAGAAATACGGATGTTTACCATTCGGTTACCGAGAAGGCCAATTTTGCCAACAGGGAAAATGGCGACCTGTTTGTATGCATCCATGTCAATGCTGCACCACCCAAGAAAACCGTTACAGGTTATAAATCTGTGCCTTATTACAAAGGAAAAGGCAGTAAAAGAAAAAAATACTATAGGAAAGTGCCCATTTATGCCACCTCCCCCAATCCTGCGCACGGAACTTCTACCTATGTTTGGGCTGCAGACAGGTCTGATGAAAAAGCCAAGGGTATTATTGAGGACGAAAGATATGAATCTTCTACTGAGGTGATGGACATTCCAGATGTGAACAGCCCTGAAGCAATGATCAAGGCACGTCTCTGGTCTCAGAAGTTTTTTAAAAACTCAGTAAGACTGGCCTCGATGATTGAGGACGAATTTGTTACGGTGGGCAGGAAAAGCATGGGGGTGTTGCAAAGGAACCACAAGGGAATCTGGGTACTCCAGGCCACAAATATGCCTGCTGTGTTGATTGAAACTGGATTCATTACAGATAAGGATGAAGAAGCCTACCTGAACAGCGAGAGCGGACAAATTGAATTGACAAGGTCTATTGCCAATGCTGTGTTGAACTACAAGGCAATGGTGGATGGGAAATAAAGGGTTGAAGCAGTTGAAGGGGTTGAGAGAGGTTAAATGAATAATTTATGATGAAAATATCTAATGAGACGAAGGTCGGTGCATTGACGGCTGTATCCATCACATTGCTGATCCTGGGTTTTAATTTTTTGAAAGGGAAAAATGTTTTTGCCAAAAAAGCAACCATGTATGTTACTTTCAAAAGAGTGGAGGGCTTGAATGTTGCCGACGGGATCAAGATCAATGGATTGAGGGTTGGGGCTGTAGAAGGGCTTGAAGAAATGGACAAAAATCTTTCAAAGGTAGTGGTGGCTTTTCAGCTGGTCAAAGAAATCAATATTCCTACCGATTCTTATGCCAAAATTGTTGCAACTCCTCTTGGATCAACTGCCATCGTGATCACCATGGGCAGTGCCAATTCCTTCTTGAACGAGGGTGACACACTAAAGGGAATGGAAAGCAAATCCATGGTGGAAGACCTGAAAGAGACCATAGCGCCTACCGTTGAAAATGTCAACAGAACCTTGGCCACCCTGGATTCTACCATAAGGAAAATTGGCAATGTGTTCGATAATGATGCCAAGCAAAATATTGGCATGATCCTGAAAGAACTGGCTTTGACAACCGAACACCTCAACAGCATGCTCGAACCCGGAAAAGGCAGTCTCGCTAAAACCATCGACAATGCCAATGGATTTACAGCTAACCTCAAACAGAACAATGACTCCATTTCAGCGCTGGTCAATAACCTGACAAAGGCATCAAGGGATATTGCGTCTGCCGATATCAGCAAGACCATTTCCTCGCTGGAAAAAGCAACCACTTCACTCAACAACATCCTGACTGGAATCAAAGATGGTAAGGGAAGTCTTGGCAAGTTTGCTACTGATGAACAATTGTACAAGAACCTGAACAGCACCAGCAACAGCCTCAACGTTTTATTGCAGGATTTGCGCATGCATCCCAAAAGATATGTTCAGGTATCGGTATTTGGCAAAAAAGACAAAACTGCACCTTTGATGGCTCCCCTCTCCGATTCCTTGTCCAAACAATAATGATGTACAAACAAGGAGCTGTCATCCTGATTTATTTTCTCTTCTTTTTCCTGCAACAATCCCAGTCGCAGGAAAAAGTAATCGACAGCATTGCGCCTCCAATTGATAGCAGCAGGTTCATTCAAATTGTCAAGGCTGATATTTTCAGGAGAGTTAAACAGGATTCTACGGGAGACCTTAATCTATTGATTGGCAATGTGGTGATGAAGCAAGACAATACCCTTTTCTATTGCGACAGTGCTGCACAAAATGTCAGGTTGAATCAGTTGGAAGCTTTTGGAAATATCCATATCAACGACGCAGACAGTGTTCATACTTATTCGCAGTACCTGAAATACAAAGGCGATACCAGAATCGCAGAGCTGAAGAAAAGGGTAAAACTGACAGATGGAAAAGGTGTGCTTACTACCGAAGCCCTTGAATATGATGTGAATGCCAAAATTGGCACTTATCTCAATGGTGGCAAGGTGGTCAATGGAGAATCCGTATTGACCAGCAAAGAAGGGTTTTACTACACCGATACCAGGGATGTCTATTTTCAAAAAAATGTCAAACTGGTTGATCCGGAATATACGATGACAACAGATACATTGCTGTACAATGTCAACTCAGAAGTTGCCCGTTTTGTTGCAGCAACAACCATCAACGATGGCAGGTCCAGGATCCGGACACGGGAAGGATTTTACGATTTAAAAAACGGAAAGGCCAGTTTTTCAAAGAGGCCCATCATTGATGACAGTGTTCAAACCGTGATTGCAGACAAGATTGATTACGATAAAAAATCATCCTCGGGTTTAGCCGATGGAAATGTTTTTTACAGGGACTCAGCCCAGGGAATTTCCATGCTGGCAGGTACTGCAGCATTCAACAATGAATACAAGACCATCAATGCCTGGAAGCGCCCCATGATGGTGTTCAAACAAGACAATGATTCACTTTTCATTGCAGCGGACACCCTCTACTCGGCATATCTCAAAAAAGATACTGCCCGAAAAATCAACAGTGACACCATTCGTTTTTTCAAGGCATATCACCATGTCAAGATATTCTCAGATTCGCTACAAGGAAAATCTGATAGCCTCTACTACTCAGGCCTCGATTCGGTTTTTCGATTCTACGTTGATCCTGTACTTTGGGCACAAGGAAGCCAGATTTCAGGAGATACGCTTTATCTTTTCACCAAGAACAAAAAAGCAGACAGGTTCCAGGCCAATGAGAATGCTTTTACCGTCAACCGAACGCCTGAAGGACTTTTCAACCAGCTGAGGGGCAACAACATGATTGGTCAATTTGTTGATGGTGAAATTGATCAGTTCAAAACAAAAGGCAACAGTGAGAGTTTGTATTATTTACAAGATCAGGACAGTTCCTATGTGGGCATGACCTATTCCATGGCAGATGCGATTGTCATGAAATTCATCAAAAAAGAATTGAAGAGAGTGACCTGGATCAATGGCGTCACAGGCACCACCTATCCCATCAACGAAATCCCGGAAGACAAAAAAGAATTGCGTGGATTCAAATGGCTGGAAGCTTTGAGGCCAAAATCTGTTGCAGATCTCATCTCAATACAATAATTATGATCATTACAATTTTTATCATAGGCTATCTTGCCATCGCATTTGAGCACCAAATCAAGCTCAACAAGGCCTCCAGCGCTTTGATCACAGGAGTGCTCTGTTGGACAATCTATGTTTTCAGTGGCATTTCACATGATAAGGTACACCATGAATTGCTGGAACACATGGGAGAAATATCGGGCATTTTGTTTTTCCTTTTGGGTGCCATGACCATTGTTGAACTGATAGACGCACATGATGGATTTGACATCATTTCCTCCAGCATCAAGACGACAAACAAAAAACGGTTGCTCTTGATCATTGCCATCATCGCTTTTTTCCTGTCTGCAGTGCTTGATAACCTGACTACTACGATTGTTTTGATTTCGCTTACCGCTAAACTCATTCACGACAACAAAGACAGGTTGATCTTTGCTGCCATGATTGTCATCGCGGCCAATGCAGGTGGAGCATGGTCTCCCATAGGCGATGTTACAACCACCATGCTTTGGATTGGTGGACAAATTTCCGCCACTGAAATCATACGGGCGGTGTTCCTACCCAGTGTTCTTTCTGTAATCATCCCATTGTTTGCCTTGGGATTCAGTTTGAAAGGGAATGTTGGCATACAGGAAGAAATCGATCACCCAGATCATGTCATTGGTATCAGAACACGGAACCTTGTTTTGTTGGTGGGCCTGGCTTCCCTCCTTTTTGTACCGGTCTTCAAAACCCTCACAGGTCTTCCTCCTTTCATGGGAATGTTGTTTTCATTGGGAATAATGTGGTTGATTACCGAATTCATTCACAGTGGCAAGGACACTGTAGACAAGGATAACCTATCTGTCAATCATGCCATCAGGAAAATTGATACGCCCAGCATCTTGTTCTTCCTGGGAATTTTGATCAGTGTGGCTGCATTACAATCAGCAGGAGTTTTGACAGATGTGGCTGCCAAACTAAATGAAGTGATTGGCAATCAAAAATTGGTCGTGGTTTGTCTGGGGGTGCTGTCAGCAATCATTGACAATGTTCCGCTTGTGGCTGCAACGCAAGGGATGTATAGCCTGGCAGAATTCCCTAAAGACCATCCCTTCTGGCTATTTATCGCATATTGTACAGGAACGGGAGGCAGCATTTTGATCATAGGATCTGCTGCAGGTGTGGCTGCAATGGGCGTAACCAAGATAGAATTCTTCTGGTATATCAAAAAGATCAGCCTCTGGGCTTTGTTGGGCTATCTGTCTGGTGCATTGGTGTTTATCGCGATGATCTGGCGTTAAACCAAGTTTCATACGAAATCAATGACCTTTTGCAGCAAGAAAACGCTCAGCGTCGATGGCTGCCATGCAACCGCTCCCTGCAGCTGTGATGGCCTGTCTGTAATGCTTGTCTTGTACATCACCACAAGCAAAAACACCTTCAAGATTTGTTTTGGATGATCCTGGAATGGTCTTGATGTATCCTGCCTCATCCATCTCAAGAAATTCCTTGAAAATAGAAGAATTGGGTTCATGGCCAATGGCCACGAAAAATCCTGAAATTGGAATTTCTTGTTTTTCTCCGGTCTTGTTGTTGAGGATACGGACGGCTTCCACCTTTTTGTCTCCAAGGATTTCATCCGTATCGGTATTCCAGTACATTTTGATGTTCGGAGTATTCATCACACGATCCTGCATCACCTTTGAAGCACGCATCTGGTCTTTTCGGATGAACATGTGAACGGTAGTAGCCAGTTTGCTTAGGTAATGGGCTTCTTCTGCTGCTGTATCCCCAGCACCAACAATGGCCACTTCTTTTCCCCTGAAAAAGAAACCATCACAAACAGCACAGGCACTAACACCATATCCATTCAACCTTTGCTCACTTTCCAGCCCTAACCACTTGGCAGAAGCTCCGGTAGCAATGACGACTGTATCTGCATGTATTTCTTTTTCTTCGTCAATCCATACTTTGAACGGTTGGGATGAAAAATCCACCTTGGTGGCCAACCCATAACGGATATCAGCCCCCATGCGTTTGGCCTGTTTTTCAAAATCAACCATCATTTCAGGGCCCTGAATCCCTTCAGGATAACCAGGATAGTTTTCCACCTCAGTGGTAATGGTAAGCTGACCACCGGGCTGGATTCCTTGGTACAAAACCGGATGTAAATTTGCCCGGGATGCATAAATGGCTGCAGTATACCCTGCAGGGCCAGAACCGATAATCAAACAGCTTGGTTTTTCTATGGTGGATGTGCTCATGATGTTAATTTTACTGTCTGCAAAAATAAAGTTAAAGGACTAGAGTTTGACAATTAAGCCCGACTATTTGTCTGAAGGAAGAAAAGAAAGACGCAAAATCAATTTTAACGGGGGATGATGATGGTCCTGTACTGGCAACCATATCCTCCAAAATAACCAAGTGCATCATTGCTGATGTTGGACAAAATTCGAATGGGGCTGGAAAACGGATTACCTACACTTTGAAAATTGAATTCACTGGTTCTCCAAAAATCATAGGTCTGCTTGTCAATGTTGCAAACCTTGATCATCACAGTATCTCCCCTTTTAAAGTAGGATGTGCTGTCTGAGAACTGGCTATTCTTATCGAATCCTTTGTCTACCGGAACTGTGTATTGCTGTCCATCAATCACCTGGTCGTCAAAAACACTGTTGAACCCAGGCAAGAAAGGCTGTTGGCCTACTTTGGTAAAAAAACGGATATAATCACCAAGGCCTGGCTTGTCTTTTGCCCTGATCACTACTTTGACACGGTTGCTGTCTTTTGCCAAAGGAACTTTTTCCCACCATAGGGAATCAATTTTTCTTGTGGTTTCAGGAATGGTGGTAGTTGCATTGTATACCTTACCCTCTGCCTCAATGACCATGCTGTAAGATGATTTCAGTTTCCCCAAAAAGGACAATGACTGGCCAGAAGTGGTGTAAAAATAGATTTTGGTGCCAGTGGAATTTTTAATGGAATCTTCCTTGAGCAATACCTCAGTTGAACCGTCAATAATGCGCACCTTAGCGTTGCGAACAAAAGAGGAGGAAAGCACTGAAGGGTCGATTTTGCTAAAATAATCAAGGCTTTTGGAAAGGAAAACCATGGGTGGACGGCCATTTTCGATGGTGGCATCCACGACCAATCTGCTTTGGCTGGCATCTAAGGTTATGTTGATGTCCTTTTCACAGCTTTCTATAAATAAACACAATAAAATGATAATCAAATACCTCATGTGAAACAAACAACCAAATGGTGGAAGAGTTCAAAAAAAAGCCCCGCAATTGCGGGGCTAAAAATACTTATTAACCTAAATATGCTTTCAACGCATTGCTGTAACGAGCTTTTTGAAGGCGTTTGATGGCTCTTTCCTTGATCTGGCGGATACGCTCTTTGGTAAGATCATATTTCTGACCAATTTGCTCAATGGTAACACCATTTTCACCGTCCAACCCGAAATATGCATTCACGATCTCGGCTTCACGAGGGCTCAGTGATTTGAGTACACGGCGGATCTCTGCACGAAGAGAATCCTTCATTACATCATCATCCGTGTCATCGCCCCCTTGCAAAAGATCACCCATAGCCACGTCTTCAGCTTCGTGCACTGGTGCATCCAATGAAGTATGGCGGGTATTGCTTTGGAAAATATTGTTGATTTCTGTTTCGCTCATTTCCAAGATCTCGGCAAGCTCTTCAGTTGATGGCTCACGCTCATGCTCCTGTTCAAATGCCATATAAGCTTTGTTGGCTTTGTTGTAGGTACCAATCTTGTTTTGTGGAAGACGAACCAAACGGCCTTGTTCGGCCAATGCCTGCAAGATGGACTGACGAATCCACCAAACAGCATAAGAAATGAACTTAAAACCCTTTGTTTCATCAAATCGCTGTGCGGCCTTGATCAAACCAAGATTCCCTTCATTGATGAGATCAGAAAGAGAAAGTCCCTGGTGTTGGTATTGCTTTGCAACTGAAACCACAAAACGAAGGTTGGCCTGAACCAATTTATCCAATGAACGCTGATCATTCATTTTGATGCGCTGGGCAAGAATGGTTTCTTCTTCCGGCGTAATCATGGATATTTTAGAAATTTCTTGAAGGTACTTTTCTACCGCCTGTGAGTCGCGGTTGGTAATCTGTGTCGCTATTTTTAATTGCCTCATGGTAGAATTTGGATCTGTCTTCAAAAGACGGGTGAGCTGATATGGCGGGTTGCCAATGCTGTGTTATTTTTAAAAGGCTACGGTACTATTTGCAAAATTAAAATTCATTTTCCACAAATCATAGGCATTGAACAAAAAATGCCATTTTTTTATGAAAATCAATAAAATATGTTGGCCAAAACTTGAAAACAATAGGATTTAACCGGTTTTGTTGAATTAATTTTGCCACATGACCATAGATTTAAGATCTGATACCGTCACCAAGCCCTCAAAAGACATGCTCGACGCAATGCATCAAGCGCCGGTTGGGGATGATGTTTTCCAGGAAGACCCTTCTATCAATGCCTTGGAGTCTTTCGCAGCAGGAATGTTTGGAAAGGAAAAAGCCCTTTTTTGTCCTAGTGGCACCATGACCAATCAAATTGCAATCAGGTGTCATACACAACCTGGAGATGAGGTCATTTGTGACGAACTTTCGCATGTATATCAATATGAAGGGGGCGGAATAGCCTCCAACTCGGGTGCATCAGTTAAATTGCTACAAGGTGACCGCGGCAGGATTACCGCCTCCATGGTGGAATCATCCATTCACAATCCTGACGATATCCATAAACCAGTTTCCAGGCTTGTGGTGTTGGAAAATACTGCCAACCGTGGCGGCGGAAGCTGTTATGCGTTCAATGATATACTGGAAATTGGTAATGTTGCCCGACAACATGGCCTTTCTTTTCACATTGATGGAGCAAGGTTATTCAATGCGTTGGTTGCCAAGGGAGAAACAGCCTTGCAATATGGTGAAGCCTTTGACACCATTTCTATTTGTCTGAGCAAGGGACTGGGCGCTCCGGTTGGCAGTCTTTTGCTAGGAGATGATGGTTTTATCAAAAAAGCCAGGCGCATCAGAAAAGTATTTGGAGGCGGAATGAGGCAGGTTGGCAGTTTGGCAGCAGCAGGATTCTATGCATTGCAGCATAATATTGACCGATTGAGTACAGATCATGCACATGCCAAGGCCATTGAGGCAATACTCAAGGAAAAATCCTTTGTGAAGGAAGTTGTGCCGGTAGAAACCAATATTGTCATTGCAGAATGTATGCCAGGTTTCAACCTATCGGCATTCATCTCCAGCATGAGCAATAAAGGAGTTTTGTTTTTTGCCATCTCCCCCACCCGCTTCAGGATGGTTACCCACCTGGACATTCATGCAGACATGATCAATCAACTAGATGACAGTTTAAAACAATACAACTAATGCCCTTCCCTACCATCAATCCTACAAAAACCCAGGCCTGGAAAAAACTTCAAGCACATGCAGAGAAAATGAAGCAGGTCCACATGCGAGAACTTTTCAAACAAGACCCAAACCGTTTCAACAGATTCTCACAAACAGAGGGAGACCTTCTTTTTGATTATTCCAAGAACATCATCACAACCGAAACGCTGGCCTTGCTGAATGAACTGACTGGTGAATGTGGCTTGAAGGATGCAATACGTGCCATGTTTGAAGGGGAGAAAATCAACCGGACAGAAAACCGTGCAGTTTTGCATACAGCATTGAGAAATTTTTCAGGAGCAGCAGTTTTTACTGATGGTGAAGATGTGATGCCCAAAGTGAAGGCTGTTCTCGCACAAATGAAAACTTTGTGTAGTAAAATTCATGGGGGAGAATGGAAAGGATATACCGGCAAGCCCATCAAACAAATTGTCAACATAGGTATTGGGGGCAGCGATCTTGGCCCTGTGATGGTAACAGAAGCGCTCAAGCCTTATTGGGTTGATGGCATGCAAGTCCATTTTGTATCTAATGTTGATGGAACACATATTGCTGAATGTCTAAAAGTTATAAGTGCTGATGAAACCTTGTTTTTAGTTGCTTCCAAAACTTTCACTACACAAGAAACGATGACGAATGCACATACGGCAAGGGATTGGTTCATACAACAATCCGGTGATACAGCCCATGTTGCCAAGCATTTCGTTGCCCTGTCAACCAATGAAAAAGCCGTGGTAGCATTTGGCATTGACAAAGAAAACATGTTCGAATTCTGGGATTGGGTCGGAGGCAGGTACAGCCTTTGGAGTGCCATTGGACTTTCGATTGCCCTGACCATCGGCTATGAGCATTTTGAAGCATTGCTGAAAGGTGCTCATCAAATGGATGAACATTTCAGCAACAATACTTTTGAAGAAAACATACCAGTGAAAATGGCCATGATCGGTCTATGGTATGTCAATTTTTTTGGCGTTCAAACCGAGGCCATTCTTCCCTATGACCAGTATATGCACCGTTTTGCTGCCTATTTCCAACAAGGAAACATGGAGAGCAATGGCAAGCGGGTAGACAGGAACAGAGAAACACTTGATTATGCCTCTGGTCCAGTAATTTGGGGAGAGCCAGGCACCAATGGACAACATGCGTTTTATCAGTTGATTCATCAGGGAACGCTAATGATCCCATGTGATTTTATCGCGCCTGCCGTCAGCCACAACCCTATTGGCGACCATCACCTCAAATTGATGACCAATTTCTTTGCACAGACAGAAGCTTTGATGAATGGTAAAACTGCTGAAGAGGCTGCTGCTGAACTTCAGCAATTTTCTGAAGAGGAAAGAAAGGCATTGGTACCCTTCAAGGTATTTGAAGGAAACAAGCCCACCAATTCGTTCCTGGTAAAGAAAATCAATCCATTTGAGCTGGGTAAACTCATTGCAGCCTATGAACACAAAATTTTTGTCCAAGGAGTTATCTGGAACATTTACAGTTTTGACCAGTGGGGTGTTGAATTGGGCAAGCAATTGGCCAATAAGATTTTACCACAACTGGATGGATCAAAGCAAATTGAAGGACATGACAGTTCGACAACAGGGTTGATGAATGCTTTTTTGGGGTTGAGGGGTTGAGATGTTTAGGGGATGTTGTTTTTATTTGTTCTTTTTCAAGCGAAACATCATCACCCCATGATGAGGAATGAGCGTTGATATACTGCCTTTGAAAGCCCCCAGATCTTTTTGGCGCCAAACATCCCTGACCTTGAAATTGCCAACCAACCCAATTGCATTAAAATTCAATGTAAAAGTTTTGGGTTGTTCATTGCCCCACCTAAAAAAAGATTGAGGTGTTTTTCCATAACCGCCAATATTGAAGATTCCAAGAGCATAATCACCATTCTCCAATTCCCTTTTCCATACCTGAAACCCATCCTTCTCTAAAATCAAACGTGCAGCCTTGCCAAGGGGATCCTGGTTAATGGCAATGACCTCGTCATTGGATAGCAGGTTCAGGGTAAATGGATCCAATCGCTCAATCGGACAACCGATCAACATAGGAGATGCGATCAAACTGAATATGCTCACATGGCTATACTGTTCATTTGGGGTAAGTCGGGTTGGGTGCATTACCGGGCCGATGGAAACATCACCAAGTATCATCATGTCTGCATCACCCCAATGTCCCGGGCCTGTGTATGGCGACCATTTGTCTAATACAAAAGCGGTATTGAATAAACTGGTCCAGCTGTCCTTTATGTCTGGACCAGTCCGGTACATGTTGGACAACCTCACCCAATCAGTGACCTTTTCAAAAGGTGCATTGTTGGAAAGGCTCAATACAATATCCCTGCCGGAGTTTTTAAGGGCAGTAGACATGCGTTCTGTAGATGCTACGTCTATTCGCCAGTCATATTTGAGGAAATCCACTCCCCAGGCAGCCATCTGCCGGGCATCATTGGGTTCAAACTTGTACTTGCCAATGCGGCTGTATGGCTGACGATAGGGCTTGAAAAGTTCATGTGTTTCACCTCCTGTAGGATAATCAGATGAAGCGCCTACATATCCACCATAACTGGCGATATAAGGTGTTGAATACAAACCTGCCTTTAATCCCATACTATGGATCTGATCAATCATGCCCTTTAGATCAGGAAACTTATCGTTGGGTTGCAATGCCGTATCGGGTCCCCCTCGTTTGCCCATCCATGCATCATCCACATTGATATACGTCCATCCATGATCAGCCAATCCAGTTTTTACCATCGCATTGGCCGATGCCAAAACCTTTTCTTGGTCAATCTCAGCTTCCCAGGAGTTCCATCCATTCCAGCCAATGGGAGGCGTAAGCGCGATGGTGTCACCAATTTTAATGATCAATTTTTTAGTGGACTCACCGAGCTTATTTTTTGCTTTTAGGATTACCTCATAATTCCCCCGCTGTTTCACAGTTCCGGTGATGATGCCTGTTTCAGCGGAGATCTTTAATCCTGTAGGTAAATTGACGGCACTGAATTGCATGGGCCGCTGGCCAGTTGTGGCCACCTTTAACAGAAACGGATTTCCTGGGCGTGCCCCAAAAACATTGGCGGTATTGATTTGTGGCGTATTTTTTTGCGCTGGCGTCAGGATAATTTGAGGATCTTTATTGGGAATATACCCGGGAGTAAAGCCTTCATTGATCATCAACCTGGCATTGGCCCAGTTGCCGTTTGTTCTTTTATTGCCCAATCCACCTACCGTATCAGTAATCAACAGTCCAAGTTGCTTTACTCCTGTCAGGTCAAGATCTATGCTGACTGCAGCATCCCCAACATGCATGGGTTTGCTCTGAAACAAGACCTTTTGGTCTGCCAGCACATAAAACGTAAGTGGTATGGCAGTATTGGAAGAATCATCAACACCCACTTCGGCAGAAAACCTTTTGACGTTGCCATCCAGCATGAATGAAAGCACTGCAGGAGATTGTGCCCCAAAACCCCTGCTGAAGGGAACACCATTGATTTTGATGGTATTCTTCCAGTAATTAGACTTGGTGGATACAGGTCTGATACCTTCTGAATAGGTCTGCAAGGGCAGGTCGTCAAAAAAAAGTGTTTTTGTGTTTTGCGCCTTAGGACTTTGGCTTAAGATGAATACAACTGTAAAAAACAATGCTGAAAACTTCATGATGAATGGAGATTTAATACAAAAACAAAAGGGTGGAAAATTCCACCCTTGAATATATTTAAAGTTAACATCTTACCATTTGTCAACTTCTTCTGAGGAGCCATTGTCACCTTCAAAGGTTGAAGGAGTTGAAGAGGTTGAAGATGCTGAATCAGCTTCGGGTTCCGCAATTGGAGCTTCATCAACAGGTGATGCAATGGTTTCAACAGCAACAACTGGAGCAGCAACTGGTTGTGAATACCCACCGCTGTAACCGCCTTCTCCGCCTTCGCCACCTTCCTCATCATATTCATGGTTGAATGCATCGAAATCAAAATCAGGCATCAATTCGGTTTTGACATGATCCACAGCTTCATTCAATGCTTTCAAAAATTTATTGAAGTCTTCTTTGTAGAGAAAAATCTTGTGACGGTCATAACCATCATCATTGAAACGCTTTCTGCTTTCTGTAATGGTCAGGTAATAATCATTACCACGGGTAGTTCTGACATCGAAGAAATAGGTCCTTCTTTTGCCTGCCCTTATGCGTTTGCTGTAAACGCTGTCCATTCTTTTTTCGTTGTTGTCGTAGGCCACAATTGAAGATTTTGGTTATAGCAATCAGTTGGTCCCCATAAAGATAGCATTGTTTTGGAATTGTCAAAATTTAGTATTGCTTTTTTAGAACTGTTTTTTATCGCCCAAAAGCCTGTCATTGGGAGATACCAGTGTCCATTTGCTGGGTTCTCAATAATTGGGCATAATACCCGTTGGCTTTGACCAATGCTTCATGGGTGCCTTTTTCTATGATCATTCCATCCTCCATGACAATGATTTGATCAAAAACAAAGGAAGGGAAAATCCTATGGGTGATGATGATGGCCGTTTTATCCATCAAATAGTGGTTAAGGTTTGATGCAATTTTATGCTCTGTATTGGCATCTACAGCACTGAGACAATCATCAAATATCAGCAAGTCGTTTTCCTTGGAAAGCGCTCTGGCTATGGATATACGCTGTTTCTGCCCGCCAGAAAGCGTAACGCCTCGTTCCCCTATCATCGTCTCAAATCCATTGGGCAATGCTTCAACCTCCTCCAAAATCACCGCGTTTTCGGCAGCATTTTTTGCCTTGGAAATATCCTCCTCACCGGAACTGAAATTGATGTTATGGTGGATGGAATCGCTGAATAGAAAAACATCCTGTGGGACATAACTGACCAATTTTCTCAGCGAATCCAGATTGAGCGATTTTATATTTGTTCCATTCACCCTGATCTGGCCATTCTGGGGGTCAAACATCCTGATCAATAGTTGTGCTACCGTGGACTTGCCACAACCGGTCTTGCCGATCAATGCAATCTTTTCTCCGCGATTTATGCTGAGGCTAAAATTGTTGACTGCTTTAATTCCGGTATGAGGAAACGTGAAATTCACCGCATCAAACTCCAGTAGATCAATATGGCCAAGCTTTTCAGCATTCTTGACTTCAATGATGTTGGATTTGATTTGAAGGAATTCATCGATCCGTTTCTGGGAAGCCGCTGCTCTTTGGGTGTTAGACACGACCCATCCAATTGCAGAAACAGGAAATGTAAGCATGTTGATATAAACCACAAACTCCGCGATGGTTCCGGCACTGATGCGGTGTTCCAGTTGATAGACGCTTCCCATATAAATGGTCAGCAGCGTACTCAATCCAATCAGCAAGCCAATGGCCGGAAAATAAATCGCTTCCATGGTAGAGAGTGCCATTCCACTTTTCCTATAGTCTTCGCTTTCAGCGTCGAAAAAACCCAGGGATGACTTCTCCTGGTTATAGGATTTGATTACCCTGATGCCAGAATAGGATTGCTGCGCCAAACTGGTTAATGTGCTCAATTGGGCTTGTATTTTCTCACTTTTCTTGTTGATGTAGCTATTTACATAATACATGGTAAAAGCCAACAATGGCAATGGTGAAAGAACATATACAGACAAGAGAGCGTTTTTCTTGAACATGTAGAATAAACTGATCGCTATCAGTATGGTGAGATTGATCAGGTACATCAATGCCGGACCTGTATACATCCTTACCCTTGATACGTCCTCTGACATGCGGCTCATGAGGTCGCCTGTACTGTTCACTTTATAAAACTGTGCATCCAGTTGCTGGTAATGTGCATAGACTTCATTTTTCTGGTCAAACTCAATGTGGCGGCTCATGACGATGATGGTCTGGCGCATCAAGAACATGAAAAAACCCCTGATCAATGCCAATGCAAGCAAGACCAATCCGCAGGCCATCACCAATTGTGAAAATTCAAGCCCAGCGTTTTTGAATATGCCAATACACCACCTGACCAATGGATCAAAAAAGACTTTTTCTGAAGGCATGGCCAAAGGGTTGATTGCCCGTTGTACTTCATCTACCACAAAGCCTGTCATTTGCGGTGCCAGGATGCCAAAATAGTTGGACAATAAAATAAAGATGAACCCAAGCATGAGTCTCCACCGGTATTTCCAGAAATATTTATTTAGTTGTTTGAGTTCCTTCATCTGATTACAAAGTTATTAAACTGCACTGAGGAGTTTTTAGATGTTTTTTTGATGATTTCTTTATAATTCGGGTTCGATGTTTTACTTTTGCGCCGGAGAGATGGCAGAGCGGTCGAATGCGGCGGTCTTGAAAACCGTTGACTGT
>CANHSD010000030.1 GCA_947463105.1 Chitinophagaceae bacterium | reverse complement strand
TGGAGAGGGCGATCTGTCCTGGTTTCCAAAGAACCCAATGATGTCGCACTGGATGTTTTTCAGTTTTTCCATATCGGTCTCTGGTCTGCCATAAAACATGATAGTACCTTTGGATTTTGCACCTCCGATGATAGCAGTTTGTAAACTCCACATGCCACCAAAGCACCAGCCCACGCTGTAGATGGCAGCATCGGCTCCGGCCTGTTGAATGGCGCCGCGAATGATGTTGGTCATTCTTTCTGGCTTGGCTTCTCTTGTCAGTTTCATTGCACTGTCAGGAGTGGCGGCAACTTTTCCGTCGTACATGTCGATTGCCAGCACATTCATGTCTTTCAAGTCAGTGAAATATTTATCCGCTTCTTGCTTGATCTGGTCATTCAATCCCCACCATTCCTGGATGACGATCAGCCATTTTTTTGATTTTTTCTTGGGTGCAAGGTAGTAGGCATTGGCTTGTACGCCATCTGATACATCAAAATTGATCATCTTCCCCTGGAGGTCCTGGGCTGAAACGTGCAAGGGCGTATTGTGCATCAAACCAAATGCAGGTGTTGATGCCTCTTGCAAATATGCGCCTACTGTTTCGGTTTCCATGCACGAAATGATCTCAGCTTTGCTGATAAAAGCACGGCTTGCCTGTTTTGCCTTCCAACCCGACCAGCCCAACGCCAAAACAATCAAACCGGATATGAACAGTAGTTTTTTCATGTGTTTTTTTTGATTAACCAATATTAGCAGAAACAGTTCAATGTAAACATGTTTTTCATCATTTGATCAGCCCACCCATATACCCTCAAATATTTCAATGGCAGATAAGCACAACCTCTCCCGCCTTCGGCAGGTTTACCAACCTATGGTTGGCAAGCTCCACCTCCCTCCACCTCCTTCAACCCCTTCAACATTTATTATTTCACCCTCACCCCAACTATAAAATTCCTTCCCCTTGCCGTATAGCCCATTACTTCTTGGTACTGCACATTGAAAATATTTTTCAACCCAGCGTAGATATTGAAATGCTTGCCCATAGTATGTTGGCCAAAAAGGTCTGTTGTGTTGAACTTGGCCAGTTCCTTGGGTTTTCCGCCATAGATGGGTTCAAACCTTTTTCCGGCAAATCGTTGCGAAATCGACAGGTAAAACCTGCTGTTGACCTGGTATCCGGCAGTGGCATTCAGGCTGCTTTGCGGAACCCTGAACAGGTGAGAATAGGTCGTATCTCCCTTTGCCGTATAGCCCCAGGTGCTTGGGTTATAAACAAAATTGGTGGTGGTTACCTCACCCTTCAGGAAGGTATAGTTCAACTTGATGTTCCATTTTTTCTCGGAATAGCCCGTCTCCAATTCAAAACCACTGGTTTTTTGGATGGCATTGTTGAAGTATCTGTTGTTGACATAGTCATAGTCGATGCCATTGCGGATATTGCGGTTGAATCCTGTAAGCCTGGCATTGAAATGCTCACTGCCAACGTATTGCAGTGAAAGTTCAGCACTGGTCGAAGTTTCCGGATTGAGTTTCCTGTTGCCAGCATATCCATCATACAATTGGTAAAGTGTTGGGGCAGTAAATGCAGAGGAAAAATTAAATGCCAGCTTGAATGCATTGGCGATGATATGCGAAGGATTGATGGTGTAGGTCATGTTGCTGCCAAACCTGCTGTGCTGGTTGATGCGGATGCCTGACTCCAGGTTGAAACCCTTTCCGTTGTTGTACACTGCAGAAGCAAATGCACTGCTGATGTTGGTCTTGGCAGAATCATCAGCGAGTGTGCTTTCGTATTTTCCCCAACTGCTCAGTGAAAGATAGTACTGGTCTGTATTTTGCCAACGGTGTTCCAATCCCATCAACAGTTTGATGTTTTTCGCAACATCAAGATTGCCCAACGCTTCCAGATAAGAAGATCTTCCCTCATAATCGGATTGGATGAATTTTGCAAACCCAGCGATATCAAGCGAATCATCAAGGTAGTTCCTGTTGCTGTTGTTCAGGCTATAGTTCAACCTCAGCATCCCCTTGTTCAATTTTCTAGCAATGCCTGCAGTGAATTGAAAGTTTTCATTTTCAACAACAAAATCTTTCGCGTCTTTGTAAGCAGACTCATCAAGATCATTTCTGTATTTGCTCCATTGCATGTTGGCATTCCAGGACCAGTCGCTTTTGTAGGCGGAGCTGAACTGTGCCAATGCAAATTGTTGTTGCATGCCATCCTTGTCATAGGCTTTTTTTCCTGTGCTGTCTATGGCTGCAGAAAAACCATTTATTGCAGATCTGCTGTACTGCAATTTGTAATTGATATTGTTCAGCTTTCCTGATCTAGATAGGTCAACTGCTCTTGCGCCAAAGGATCCTGTAGACAGGTGCAGTCCCAGCGCAGGTTTACCGTTTTCATTTTTTCTGGTGATGATGTTGATGACTCCTGCCACTGCATCAGAACCGTAGAGGGTGGATTGTCCGCCCTTCAGGATTTCAATCCTTTCCACTTCACCCAAGGGTAAAAAATTGATGTCGAAAGTGGAACGGATCGTAGACCCGTCATAGGCAGGAAACCCATCTACCAAGACAAGGGTCTTGCCGGTTCCTCCACCACGGACATAGAGATCATTGTTGGTGCCAGGTGCATTGTTGGCACCGATGACAGTGACGCCAGATTGTCTTGCCAACAACTCTCCGACGGACGCAAATGGAGAGCGCTCAATCTCTTGTTTGTTGATCACGGTCATTACTTTTCCCGTATTGACCTGTTTCTGTGGGAACCTGTTGGCTGTGACAATGATTTCGTTCAGCTGTTTGCTTGAATCGGTTTGTGCGGTTGTGCCCAATCCAATGAGCATGAAGAATGCAATGAAATTTTTGGTCATAGTGTTTGGTTTACTATGAACCTTCGGATAATACAGAAATGGTTGACTGCTGCAGCAGAAAATTCATCCCAGCTTTTCTCCCGAAAGCCCTGGTTAATAAATGTTGCATCAGGCAGGTCTTCTGGCTCAACCCCATTTCCGGCCTTCCCGCTTGCGCAGTGGCTTGTGGAGGAAATGGTCTCGCTAAAAGCGAGAAGGTTTATACAGCTACGGGGATAGCGCCGGAATGGAACCGGACTTCCCTTTTAATGAATATCGTTTTCACGATTTTCAACCGTAATGCAGAGCAAAGGTATGGGATAGGGATTTGCCTAGATGATCAGGATGTCCACATCCTGTGGATTCCTGAAAAATCAATTGGCAAGTTCCCTCCCTCATCGCTTTTTATTATCTTCAACGCATGACCCCATCAAAGAAACCCCAACTCAACCTTTTTGACCTCACCATGATCGTCATCGGATTGGTGATTGGCATGGGTATTTTCAGGACAGCTTCAGATTCTGCACGCGCAGCCATCACGCCCAATGTGTTTTTCATCAGCTGGATTGTGGGTGGATTTATTGCCCTCTGCGGAGCACTCACCTATGCAGAAATTGGTTCAAGGTACCCCATCACCGGAGGGTATTATAAAATATTTGCCACCTGTTATCATCCTTCCATTGCATTTGCCGTCAACTGCATTATTCTCATCTCCAATGCAGCTTCCCTTTCTGGTGTTGCATTGATTGGCAGTGAATATATTTCTCAGATCATTTTCTCGGTACCACCAACCGACTTTGTGAAGGCACTGATTGCCATGGTGGCGATTGCGATGTTTTACGGCATCAACCTCCTGGGACTCCGCATGAGCTCCACTGCACAGAATATCCTGATGCTCATCAAGATTTCCATGATCTTGTTGATTGTATCTGCCATTTTTTTTCCTGTTAAAAATATCGCGCCTGCTGTCACCATTCCAACGGGTGATTTTAAGTTCATCGATTATGTAAAGTCTTTTGGTTTGGCATTGATAGCCGTTTCTTTTACGTATGGCGGGTATCAGCAAACGATCAATTTTGGTGATGAGGTCAAGCATCCACAAAAGAACCTTCCCAAGGGTATTTTCATTGGCATCATGGTGATCATCCTTCTATATCTTTCTGTCAGTTACGCGTATTACCGTGTCATTGGATTTGAAGAATTGAAAAATGCAAAAGGTATTGCCGCCATTGTTGCCGAAAGGATGTTTGGTCCTACAGGGCGCTATGCCTTTTCAATTTTATTGTTCATTGCAGTATTGGCCTATGTGAATGTTTTGTTGCTCAGCAATCCGCGGGTGATGTATGCCATGAGCCAGGATGGAATCTTGCCCAAAGCATTTGGAAAAAAAGATGAGAAACGCGATGTGCTCACTGTGAGCCTCACTGTTTACGCGCTCATCAGCGTAGTGGTGCTCTTTTTTGCAGACACCTTCGACAAGATCCTTAGCTTTACCATTTTCCTGGACTCTATCGGTATGGCCTTTTCTGCAGCCACGATTTTTATCATCAGAAAGCGCACCCAACACCTCGATAAATCACAAATTTATTCCATGCGGTTTTTTCCGGTGATGCCGATCATCTTTATTGCGGCCTATATTTTTGTTGCCATCAATATCGCCATGGATAAACCTGAAACTGCACTCACTGCAACAGCAGTACTGGCTGGGTTTTTGTTGCTGTTTTTCCTGACCCGAAAAAAGAGAAATAGCCATGCATAACGAAGCCCAAGACATCTCCTTCATCATCAATCACCTGGGTGAAGACCACGCTTCCTATTTCAATGCCATTGCACCGCCGATCATTCAAACCAGCAATTTTGCTTTTGAAACTGTTGCTGACATGCGCAAGGCTTTTGAAGATGAGATGGGTGGGTATCTCTACAGCAGGGGCCTGAATCCAACGGTGGATATCCTCAGGAAAAAGCTCGCTGCATTGGATGGGGCCGAAGATGCATTGGTCTTCAACAATGGCGCTGCGGCTACCTTTGCAGGGATTGTAGCCAATGTAAAAGCAGGAGATCATGTGTTGAGTGTGACCCATCCCTACAGCTGGACTGCACACTTGTTTGATAAGATCCTTTCAAGGTTTGGTGTCACCGTTACCTATGCCGATGGTACAGATACCGCGTCATTTCTTTCGCATGCACAAGACAACACTGCCTTGATTTATCTTGAGTCTCCCAATTCCTGGTGGCTAGACATCCAAGACCTCAGGGCCATTGCAGCTTTTGCAAAACCCAGGGGCATCATTACCCTGATCGACAACAGCTATTGCACACCACTTTACCAAAAGCCTATTGAACTCGGTATCGATATTGCCATGCAAACAGCCACCAAATACATTGGTGGCCACAGCGATACACTGGGCGGTGTGCTCTGCGGCACGGCAGCCATGATGCGTAAAATATTCAACAGCGAATACCTCTGTGCAGGAAACGGCATTCAGCCTTTCAATGCCTGGTTGTTGTTGCGTGGCCTGAGAACCCTTCCTGCAAGGATAGACAGGATTACCGCCTCCACACAAAAAGTATTGGCCTACCTCAAAACAGTGGAGCGTATTGAATCCCTGATCTTCCCGCTTGATCCATCTTATCCGCAGCATGCACTTGCCCAAAGCCAGATGAAAAATGCCTGTGGTCTGATTTCCTTTTATATCAAAGCGCAGGAAATCCAGGAAATTGAAACTTTCTGCAATTCCCTCCAACATTTCCGGATGGCTGTGAGCTGGGGTGGACATGAGTCCTTGGTGATTCCCAAGTGTGCAGGCATCCCACAGGCGCAGTTTGACCCACTCAATCCTACACACCGGTTGGTTCGGCTCTATGTCGGACTGGAGGATCCTGAGTTCCTGATCAGAGACCTCGAACAGGCTTTCAGGAGCATTGGACTGTTGTAAGCGGTCGTTAGCAGGGACGAACGATTTTGATAATCCCCCTTTTAGTTGAATCTTTGCAATGAATTTCAGGAACTCCCTGGAAAGTGATGATTCAACTCAATTCTATGATATCGAGGGTTTTAGTCGGTCTTTTCTTTTGCACAGCCATTACAGGCGTATTCGGTCAAGACAACAAATGGGATCTCAGGCGTTGTGTGGACTATGGAATGAAGAACAATATCGCTGTAAAACAAGCAGCGATACAGGTGGAGCAAACTGAAATTGCTTACCAGCAATCATCCTTGCAAAAACTTCCCAGCCTTTCCTATGGCCTGACACATGGTTTTTCTTTTGGCCGAACGCTCGACAGAACTACCAACGTCTATACCAGCCGTTCAGCCATGTTTGAGCAGATGTCCATTTCTTCCAATGTATTGTTGTTCAATTTCAACAGCAGAAAAAATACCGAGGCTGCCAACAAACTCAGCCTGGAAGCGGACAAGGCGGCTGTGGACAAGGCCAGCAATGATATTGGCCTGAACATTGCACAATTTTACCTGCGCGCGTTGCTGAGCTATGAACAGGTTGAGATCAGCCGCATTGTGTTGGAACAAACCAATGCCCAATATATAAATACCCGTAAACTCGTAGACGCAGGAAGCCTTCCTGAGCTCAATGCTGCTGAACTGGAGGCAACTGTTGCGCGCGATAACGCTACTTATGTGCAAGCCAAGTCGCAGGCAGAACTGGACAAGCTTTCACTCAAATCATTGCTCAACCTCCCGGCGGATCAGGCTTTTGAACTGGCGATCCCTCCGGTAGACAAGATTCCTGTTGATAATATCTTGGAAATCCGTCCAGAAGATGTTTACCAGACTGCCCTTTCTTCCCAACCCCAGATCCGCTTGAATGAACTCAGGAGAAAGGCCGCTGAAAAGGGTTTGCTGGTTGCAGAAGCACAGATGAAACCTTCTGTTACTGCTTTCGGACAGTTGGCAAGTAATTTCAACCAGTTCCTCTTGAAAGGCACGGGTGTAAGGTACATGGGCGAGCAAAGTACGGGCGCCTACATCAAGCAAGGAACCACACAAGTGCCTGTTTATGCGCCAAACTATGACATCAATTTTGTTGACCGCAAGTTCGGCGAGTATTGGAATGGGTATGGCAAACAACTGAAAGACCAGTTTGGACAAGGCCTTGGAGTCTCCATCAATGTTCCGATTTTCAATGGTGGCCAGGCCAGGGGCAACATGAAAAGGGCGAAGTTGGACATCAAGCGCAGCGACCTTGCCATTGAAAGGGATAAACTACAGCTGAAACAAGACATATACACGGCTTACTACAGTGCCAGCGGGTCTTTTCAAACATTTGTGGCAAGAGAAAAAGCTGTGGCCACTGCCCAACGATCATTTGACCTCGCCAGCAGGAGGTATGAACTGGGTGTCATGCAAACCATCGAATGGCTGAACAACCAAAACAACCTTACCCGGGCAAAAGTGGATAGGGTGGTTGCGCAGTATGAATATGTATTCAGAATGAAAGTCCTGGAATTCTATAAAGGACAAGGGCTTCGTTTATAATCAAGTAAAGAAAAAGAAATGAACAAAAAATGGATCTGGATCCTTTCTGGAATTGCTGTTGTTGTCATCACACTCTTGGTGCTGAAGCAGAAAGGCATCATCGGAAAAGAAGAAGGCACGAAAGTGGCTGTAGAAAAGGCTTCTCGCAAGGACATCATTGAGGTTGTTACCGCGAGCGGAAAAGTATATCCTGAAATTGAGTTGAAAATCAGCCCGGATATATCTGGTGAAATCATGCAGCTTACTGTCCAAGAGGGCGACAGTGTTAGCAAAGGACAATTGCTGGCCATGGTGTATGCTGATATTTATGCCACACAGCGTGATCAGGCGGCAGCTGGAGTTGCCCAACAAATGGCACAGGTTGAAAATGCAAGTGCTTCCCTTGGCTCCTTTAAGGCCAGGTTGGAGCAGGCAGAGCGGCAGTACAACCGCCAGAAACAGTTGTTTCAGGAAAAAGTGATCTCCAAGCTGGAGTTTGAGCAGGCAGAAAATGCTTTCCTTACCTCAAAGGCTGATTACAGTGCAGCATCACAATCCATCAAAAGCGGTCAGGCCGGTGTAGCCAGTGCCAGGGCCAGTTTGCAGCGTGCCAACAAGGACCTTGGAAGAACCAGCGTGTTTGCACCGATGAATGGAATCGTTTCGCTGTTGAATGTAAAAAAAGGAGAGCGTGTGGTGGGTAACTCGATGATGGCGGGTACTGAAATGATGCGCATTGCAGACATGCGGGTGATTGAAGTTAGGGTAGACGTAGGTGAGAATGATATCCCTAAGGTAACCATTGGTGATACGGCCCTGGTTGAAGTGGATGCATACAACAAAAGAAAATTCAAAGGAGTGGTTACACAGATCTCCAGTACCAGCAGAGGTACGGGTGGAGCAGTTTCTACTTCATCCTCAGATGTAACGAACTATGAGGTAAGGGTCAGGTTGATTCCTGCATCTTATGCCGACCTGATTGATCCAACGAAACCCAAGAGTTTTCCGTTTCGGCCGGGGATGAGCGCCAATGCTGACATCCAGACCAATACCCATGCCAATGTCATATCTGTTCCCATCAACGCTGTAACCACCCGCGACAGGTCCGATACCGCTGCAGTTGGAAAAGAAGTGAAAAAAGAAAAGAAATCAGGACCTCCTGAAGAAACTGCTGGTCCTGAAGTAACGGTGAAAGATCTAGATGCGCTTGATGAAGTGGTGTTTGTGTTGCAGAAGGATGGAACAGTGAAAAGAGTTAAGGTCAAAACTGCCATCCAAGACATCAACAACATTGAAATTATTGAAGGTATCAAAGAAGGAGACGAAGTCATCGTTGGGCCCTATTCGGTTGTCAGCAAAACACTCCGCACTGGAATGAAAGTTACCGTGGTCAAGAAAGAAGAATTGTTTGAGGTGAAGAAATAGTATCTGAAATTATTGAAGGGGTTTAAGGGGTTGAAGCAGTTGAAGGAAACTTCTTAACTTCAACCCCTTAAACCTCTTCAACCTCCCTCAACCTGAACATGAAAATAGGCGTAATCGGCAGTGGCAGCTGGGGATCAGCTTTGGTGAAAATCCTTACAGACAACGAGCACCAGGTCATCTGGTCTGTGCGTTCTGAAAAATTGGCTGAGCATATCCGGACGCGGCACCACAATCCCAAATACCTCAGTTCCGTATATTTCGATAACAAAGCATTGTCCATCACCACTGATCCTGAAGCGGTATATGCGCAAGCAGAAGCAGTAGTGATAGCAGTACCCTCTGCCTATGCAGAAGACTACATTGAGCCCTATCTTCAACAGATAGCCAAAGGAGTGAAGATTGTCTCAGCAGTCAAGGGAATGCTTCCCTCAAAGAACATGCTCCTCAATGAACGGCTATCAATGCTGCAGGGTTTTGATCTGAACAATTATGTTACCATCATGGGGCCCTGTCATGCTGAAGAGGTGGCTGGCGAAAAATTGTCCTACCTCACTTTTGCAGGCATCAATGCTCAGGTTACACAATCCATTGCAGCTTGTTTCAAGACCCCCTACATCAATACTGTGCTGAGTGAAGATGTTACAGGTGTTCAGTATGCTGCTGTGCTCAAGAACATTTATGCCATGGGTGCCGGCATTGCCCATGGATTGGGGTATGGTGATAATTTTCAGAGTGTCCTGGTGGCCAATGCCGCTGGCGAAATGTCGCGTTTTTTGAAGGCGATTTCCGGTGAGGTTTCTTCCAGTGTCAATTATTCTTCCTCTGTTTATTTGGGAGATTTATTGGTTACCTGTTATTCATTGTTCAGCAGAAACAGGTCCTTCGGAAACATGATTGGCAAGGGGTATAGTGTTGAAGCGACAAAGCTCGCCATGCAAATGGTTGCAGAAGGCTATCCTGCCTCAAAATGCATTACAGCATTGAACGGGAAGGCTGGTGCAGAGATGCCTATTGCCGCTGGTATCTACAACATACTCTGGGAGGCAGAAGATCCGATCAGGGCCTTTGAAAAAATCGAAGCAATATTGGTTTGATCAATCTTCCAGGAAGAAAAGGGATGAGGCAATTCCGTCTGCAAAAAACCTCCCTTGGCCTGATAATACCCAGGCATTTTCTGTAGCCATTATTTTTCCTGATTGGATGAACTGATCGATTTCTGTTGAAATGATTTGCAGTTTATCGTTGCCCCACCTTGCTATGATGATCTCTTTTTGCATCCCATTGATGGACCGCAAGGAAGTCATGATGTACTCGTTGAGCTGATCAATTTCCCGCAGTGTTTCTTCCTCAGAAGGCAGGATTCCTGCTTCGATGGATTGAATATATTGCAGGTTATCAGCAATGTTCCAGCTTCTTTTTGTTCCGCTAAAAGAGTGTGCCGAAGGTCCGAAACCCAGATACGGCTTGCCTTCCCAATAGGCACTGTTGTGTTTGCTTTCTTTTCCTGGTAATGCAAGATTGGAGATTTCATAATGGCTATATCCAGCAAGAGCACTCAGTTGAACCAGGGCTTCAAATCTTTCGGCCTGTTCATCTGCACTGATTTTTTCTTTTTTGCCACTGCCGATCATGTGGTGCAATGCCGTTCCCTCTTCTACGGTAAGCGCATAACAGGAAAGGTGGGGGATTTTCATTTCAATGGCTTTTTCGAGGTCTTTGATCCACCCTTCCTGGGTTTGTCCTGGCGTTCCATAGATCAGGTCGATGCTGAAATTGTCAAAACCCGCTTCCCTGATTGTTTGGATGCATTGAATGGATTGGCTGGCATCATGTGCCCTGTTCATCCATTGCAGGTTTTCATCAGCAAAGGATTGTACGCCAATGCTGAAGCGGTTGATGCCCATTTGTTTCCAGGCCTTGGCTTTTGTTGCTGTTATATCGTCAGGATTCGCTTCCAGGGTGATTTCTGCATCATTGCTGACCGCGTAATGGGCATTGATGGCCTGCAACATCTTGTTTATGGTTTCTGGCTCAAGGATAGAGGGAGTGCCTCCGCCAAAGTAAATCGTCTGAACCTCATCTCTTGATTCGGATGAACGCAGGGAAATTTCTTTGAGGATGGACGTCACCATAGCCTCTGCCTTTCCCAGGGAGGTTGAAAAATGGAAATTGCAGTAATGGCAAGCTTTTCTGCAGAAGGGGATATGGAGGTAAATGCCGGCCATTTGATCTTGATTAGAAGAAGCAGTGTAGATTTGTGAACGTGCAACGCTCAATGTTATTTTTCATCCTCATGCTATGCTGCTGCCCTGTTTCAACAATGGCCCAGGAAAAGCATCGGCTTGAATTGAACTGTGCAGACAAAGGTAATGCAGCTTTGGCCGAACTGGTCAGCATTCCTGCTGATTTCTCAACAAAAGAAGCCATGGCGCTTTTTTTGAAAACCACCCTTGTTGAAAGCCTGCAACGCAAGGGCTATCTGGCCATTTCTGTGGATAGCATGGCGGTTGAGCAATATGTTACAAAGGCCTGGATATTTTTGGGAGACCAATACAAGTGGGGAGAATTGCTGGTAGACAGTTCCATCCTCATAGTCGAAAGCATGAAAAGCAATGCCATCCAACCCATCCCTGGTGAACTCTTGACCATGGCTTCCATCGCCCTGCTCAAAGAAACCATGCTCCGGAATTTTGAGGAAAATGGATATCCCTTTGCTTCTATTCAGCTTGACAGCAGTTATTTCAGGGGGAATGAGCTCTGCGCAAGATTGAGGGCTGTCAAGGGACCTTTTTACCGGATTGACAGCCTCCATGTTGACGGGAAACTATTCATCAAAAAAGGTTTTTTGCAGCAATACCTTGCGCTCGGAGCCGGAGGAATGTACAGGAAAAGCAATTTGGATGCATTGTCTGGCCGATTATCGGCTCTGGGATTTGTAAAGGAATCAAGACCCTGGGACCTCAGCCTTCTGGGTACAGGGGCCACTGTTAACCTTTACCTGGAGCCCCAGCGGAGCAGCCGCTTCAACCTCCTGGCAGGCCTGATGCCTTCCAACCAACAATTGGGCGGTAAAATGTTGCTCACGGGGGAGGCAGATCTGGACCTCAAAAATACATTTGGTGCTGGAGAAAATTTTATGCTCAACTGGCAACAACTGCAGGTAAAGTCTCCCCGATTGCAGATCGGATTTCAAAAACCTTATATGTTCAAAAGCAATGCCGGCGTTGATTTTCGGTTCAATTTGCTGAAAAAGGATTCCTCTTTCATCAACATCAATACAAGGCTAGGGCTGCAATATGAGGTCAACAAAAAGCAGGTGGCAAAGCTTTTTTTTCAGCAGTATGCGAGCAACCTGATTGAGGTCGATACCAACTTCATCAAACGCACCAAAAAACTGCCTGTATTTTTAGACCTGCGCACCACCAATATTGGTGCAGATCTGCAATTCAATGGAACTGATTACCGGTTCAATCCCCGCAAAGGAATGGACCTCAACCTTACTTTGTCCGGCGGCATCAGAAAGCTGCTGAAAAATAATTCCATCACCAGCTTGAAAAAGGATCAGCTGAACAATGTGTTTGATTTTGCCGGACTTTACGATACCATGACCCTTTCTACGGCTCAGTTCAGGATTAACCTGAAGGTCGATCAATTCATCCAGCTGGGGCAAAATGCCACCATTCGTTCTGGCTTACAGGCGGGCTGGATCAATGGAAAAAAACTGTTTCTCAATGAACTGTTCCAGCTGGGGGGGATAAAAACATTGAGGGGTTTTGATGAGGAAAGTTTTTATGCCAGTGAATATGCCATTGCAACCATAGAGTACCGCTATCTTATTGGAAGCGCTTCCTATTTGTTCTCTTTTCTTGATGCAGCACATCTTGGCCGAAAAACCGTTCAGGGCATCATGCAGGGAAAATATGCAGGAGTAGGGGTTGGGCTTGCTTTGGAAACCAAGTCTGGCCTCTTCAGTTTAGCCTATGCCGCTGGAAAAAACAAGGACCTTCCTTTCAATTTTAGGGAGTCAAAAATTCATTTTGGATTTGTTAGTCTGTTTTAGTTGATCCAATGAACTAATTTTGCCATGCAATATGTATCGGTTCAAACACCTCATGATCATCCTTTTCCTATTGGGCATGTCACCTGCATCTGCCCAGGAGTCTAATTTTGCTGTTCTGGAACTGGTTTCTGCCAATATCGATAGCTTGATTGCCGACTCTGTAAGAAAAGCATTCATCCTCAACCACAGGCCCATAGATTCAGCTGAACTCAACAGGATTGAGCTTGGTCAGGTAAAGGGATTGTATGGCAATTATGTATCAAAGTACATAGCAAAAGTTGGGTTTTATAAGGCCAATGCCCAAGCCTTCAGGAAGTTTCTTGCCAAGAGAAATCCCCCCCGCCTGGAGTGGATTTTTTATAGCTTTTCTCTGCTTTTTTTGTTTTTCTCCTTGATCAATGCAGTTTTCCGGAGTTATCTTCAAAAAGTATTTCGGGTATTTGCCAATGAAGGGTTTGTATACCGACAGGCGAAAGACCAAATGACACAAGCGCCGTTTGCCGCATTTCTGATGAATCTTTTGTTTATCCTCTCTGGAACCATTTTTATTTTTTTTGGATTGGGGGGTAATCGGCTTTTTACAGGTGTAGAACGCTGGCAGTCAATGGGATTGATAGTCGTTGTTCTGGTAATTGTTTATGCAACAAAATATCTATTCCTGCAGTTTATGGGATGGGTGTTCAATTTGAGGGAATCCTTCGATGGTTATGTTTTCATCGTATTTCTCAACAACAAGATATCGGGTATATTGATGTTGTTTGCATCATTCCTGATGGCTTTTGCTGAACCTGGTTCAAGTTTTTTAATTTTTAAGCTGTCCCTCTTTTTGTTGGGTATTATTTTTTTGATTCGATTCATCAGGGGATTCCAGGTTTTTTCCAAGCAGGCCAGATTGGGTATTTTCAATTTTCTTCTTGCGGTCATCTCCCTTGAAATACTCCCATCGGCAGTGTTGCTGAAATTCACCTCAAGAACTTTCGCATTTTTAATGGGCGACTACTTGTGAATTCAAATGCTAAACTGTAAATACACTAAATTTTTATAATTTTGCATAATATCAGCGCAAGCCATGGTTAAAAACGGAAAGAAAACGGAAGCAGGTGAAAAGAAGGCTGTCAAAAGAATTCTTATCACCCAACCAAAGCCCGAATCCATCAAATCGCCTTATTTTGAATTGGCTGCCAAGCACAGAGTAGAAATGGAATTCATGCCATTTATTCAGCTGGAGGCCATCCTATCCAAAGATTTCAGAAAGCAGAAGATTGATATTGCCGGATATTCTGCTGTCATTCTCACCAGTAAAAATGCCATTGATCATTTTTTTCGCCTTTGTGAAGAAATGAAGGTTACTGTTTCTCCTGATACCAAATATTTTTGCATCAGTGAATCTGTTGCCCTTTACCTTCAGAAATTCATCCTGTACAGGAAACGCAAGGTTTTCTTCAGTGCCGATGGAACCAACAAAGGGCTTTTTGATGCCATCAACAAGCACAAGGAAAATGAAAAATTCATTTATCCATGTTCCGAAAACCAGCAGGACAATGAAATTGTTGGCTGGTTGAAGAATCACCAATGCGAGTTCGTGAATCCCTACATGTACAGAACTATCAGTTGTGACATCAAATCCAGGATTTCTGCACATGAGTTTGATGTGATCTGTTTCTTTACGCCCAGTGGTGTAAAAAGTCTTTTCGAGAATTTCCCAGGGTTTACCCAAAACGGAACTTTCATTGGTGCATTTGGAAGCAACACCTCAAAGGCCATCGAAGAAGCAGGACTCAACTTGCAAATCAAAGCACCAGACCCTCAGGTGCCATCAATGGTAGCAGCCCTCGAGAAGTTCCTTACCGAACGGAAGAAAGCCAAATGATCTTTTCAATAAATTAATACGGCCCCGGAATTCCGGGGTTCTTTTTTATGAACAATACCAACCGCCTCATCAACGAAACCAGCCCTTATTTGCTCCAGCATGCCCACAATCCTGTTGATTGGTATGCATGGGGTGAGGAGGCACTTCAGCGGGCCATACAAGAGGACAAGCCAATTCTTGTGAGCATTGGCTATGCCGCCTGCCATTGGTGCCATGTCATGGAGCGGGAGAGCTTTGAAGACCCCCAGACAGCCGCCTTGATGAACCAGTTTTTCATTTGCATCAAGATAGACAGGGAGGAAAGGCCAGACCTGGATCATTTTTTCATGGATGCCCTGCAAGCCACCAGTGGCAATGGCGGATGGCCCCTGAACATGTTCCTCACCAGCGATGGCAGGCCTTTTTATGGGGGCACATACTTTCCACCGCAAAGCATGCACAACCGGATCTCATGGAAGGAATTGCTGGTCCAGATTCACGGGGCCTACCAAAAAAAAAGGTCCGATATTGAGGAGCAGGCAAACAACCTGATTGAGCATCTCCAAAAGTCGAATCAACTCAAATCCAATAACCGGTTTCAGGTGACCCAGGAGGAAATGTTTACTCCCCAGCAAACCCAGAAAATATTCAACAACATCATGGGAGCAGCCGATCAGGTGGAGGGTGGATTTGGCAATGCTCCCAAGTTTCCGCAAACCTATACCATTCAGTACCTCTTGCGGTATTACCATTTCACTGGCAATAAGGAAGCGTTGGACCAGGCAACGCTGAGCCTGAAAAAAATGATGAGGGGGGGTATTTATGACCAATTGGGTGGAGGATTTTGCAGGTATTCAACCGATGCCCAATGGCTGGCGCCCCATTTTGAGAAAATGACTTACGACAATGCCCTGCTGCTCTTGGTTTTGGCTGAAGCTTTTCAAATCACTGCAGACCAGGAGTATAAAAGGGTTGCGGTGGAAACCATTGGTTTTATGCAAAGGGAATTGCAGGCGGCCAATGGAGGATTTTACGCTGCTTTGGATGCAGACAGCGAAGGGGCAGAGGGTAAGTTTTACACCTGGGGCAAAAGGGAGTTTGAGCAAATTCTGGGCAAGGATGCTGCTGCAATATCCGTATTGTATGGGGTGACAGAACATGGGAACTGGGAAGAGGTGAATATCCTGCACATGCAAAAAAGTGTACAGGAATGGGCCAAGGATATTGGATTTGCAGAAGAAGAGGCATTGACCTTGCTGTTTGAAGCCAAGGCAAAGCTGATGGCATGCCGCAGCAAAAGGGTGAGACCGGCTACAGATGACAAGGTTATTTTGGGATGGAATGCCCTTTTCAATCAGGCTCTTTCCAAGGCCGGACAAGCGTTTGGAGAAGAGGAGTGGATCGCTTTAGCAGCCCAAAACATGGCTTTTTTATTGAGCAGTTTTGAGGACAAGAGCAAGGGTCAGCTCTTGCATACGCACAAAGCAGGTATATCAAAGTATCCTGCATTTTTGGATGATGTTGCCTATATGATTCAGGCACTGTTGTATCTCTATGAACCAACAGGAACGCTGGATTACCTTGAAAAGGCGAGAACACTGATGCGGTATGCCATCGAACATTTCAGCGATGAAGACCAACTGTTTTTCTACTATACCCCCAGTTTTCAGTCAGATATACTGGTCAGAAAAAAAGACCTTTACGACGGGGCCATTCCCAGCGGAAATTCGATCATGGCCTGGAATCTTCACCGGTTCGGCTTGCTGTTTAATCAGCAGGAATGGGGAAAAAGGGCAGAAATGATGTTGGAAACGGTCAAGGATGCTGCGGTGAAATATCCGACATCCTATGGCATTTGGTCCAATTTGCTCCTGGAATACACCCAAGGCACCCATGAAATTCTTGTGCTTGGCCCCGAGGCCCTGCAAATGGGCCAGGAACTCTTGTCTGCGTATGTTCCCAACAAGGTATTCATGGCGGCTGCTGAAGCTACAATGGGCTATCCCTTGATGCAAGGCCGGCTTTCCGCCCCTGATACCCGTATTTTCATTTGCAGGAACTACGCTTGCAGCCTGCCACTGACAAGCCTTGAAGAAGCCATTGCGCTGGTCTTAACAAAAAGATAGGGTTCAAAATACAATATGACCGTCAGGTATCCGTTTTTGACGATCATGGCCGTATGTTTCCGGCTTGTTAAAATTTAGATTATTAACGGGTTAGGTTAAAAATTGATACCTTTTTTTAATTTATATTTGTTGATATGCTCACAAAACCAGCAATAAAAATGAAAGGCAATTTTCTGTATTTAATCGGATTGTTGTCACTCGGACTCATCATGACCGGGTGCGGAAAATCAACCAAGTCAAGCGGTGGTCCCGTTGGAGATGGTCAGTTGCGTGGCGTTTCCTTGGCAGGAAAATATATAATGCCTAAGCCTCCTGGCATGATTTATGTCCCTTCAGGAACCTTTCATATGGGTCCCTCTGATGAAGACATCAGCTATGCTTTCACTGCAAGGAACAAGCAAGTATCCATCAACGGATTCTGGATGGATGCAACTGAGATCACCAATGATGAATACCGCCAGTTTGTATTCTGGGTAAGGGATTCCATCGCAGCAAGCATTTTGAACTTCAAGAAAAATGCACCTGATGGATCGAGTGCAATTGATTGGGCCAAAGTGAAAACCATCAAGTGGGCAGATCCAAAAATCCAGGAGCAATTGAGTGCATTGATCGTAACGCCAGACAACAGGATCAATGGCAGAAAAGAAATTGACGCCAAGAAAATCATTTACCACTCTGAGTGGCTGGACTATAAAGAAGCAGCACAAAGAGAAAATGCAGACAAGCCAAGGTCAACATTTGTGATAAAAAAAGATACACCCATCTATCCCGATACATTGGTGTGGATCCGTGATTTTTCTTACTCATACAATGAACCGCATGCTAAAAAATATTTCTCCCATCCAGCCTATGGCGCTTACCCAGTGGTTGGTGTAAGCTGGAAGCAGGCAACTGCCTTCACAGAATGGAGAACACATTACCTCAACTCATTCCTTGAAAAGTCAAAGCGCATGACTGAATCAGACTTCAGGCTTCCTACGGAAGCGGAGTGGGAGTACGCTGCCCGTGGTGGTCGCTCACAAGTTCCTTTCCCATGGGGTGG
>CANHSD010000029.1 GCA_947463105.1 Chitinophagaceae bacterium | reverse complement strand
TTCTCCTTTTGGCAGCGGTATTGCCTTGGATCATTGCACAGGAGTTGTTGTGAGTGATTGTGAGGTTGCCAGAAATGCATGGTATGGCATGCTGGTGTCTGAAAGCAAAAACATCACCATCAACAAAAACCTGATTGAAGCCAATGACAGGTCTGGCATTTTGTTGGAGTTTCTTTACCGGGGCAATTCCGGTATCAAGATCGATGGTAACCTGATCCATTACAACAATGGTTTCGGTGTTGAATCTTATGCAAGCACCAGTGTTGTCTCACGCAATACCTATGCCGGCAATGGCAACCTTTCTCAGCAAGAAAAAATCAGTGCTGAGAGAATCTTGATCATGCAATAATCCTTCTGGGATTCATCATGCTGATGCACTCTATTTCTTTACCCCTGATGTTCCGATCTGAATCAACTGGTTTTGACCTGCAGGATGCTCTGACTTTTTGCCGTTGATGATCAGCGTTGTTCTTTGGTTGCAATTCAGTTCAACCATGTTCTCTTTGATCTGGAGATGAGCAGCCCCATTCGGTTGGCTGGAAATGATGGAATATTGTCCATGACTTATTTCCTGACCATTTCCCAGGTAGATATAGACGGGCTTTCCATTGATCAGGTTGATGACCCCAAAATGACCTTTGAATGTCCATTGGTTTTTCTGATGGCGTTTGTTTTCATTGGTTGATTGTAAGATCAATTGCCTGTCTCCCTTCGTGCCGATAACATTGAGCGCACTAAATGAGACAGGATCTGATTTGTCTTCTATTTCAACCCTGTCTATGCTTCGCCCAGCATCTGCACCAAAAGGTTCATAGATGGCAATGAATGGCTTGCTGATCGCTTCTCCTTTTTGCCTTACAATGATGGTAGGTGTTTTGGTAGTTCTGAAGATTGGTTCAGCAGTTTTACTGACAGGTGCAATTCCTGTATAAAAACTTCGATTGATTTCACCAGGAAACAATACCTGCATGTATTTATTGGGTTGGTTTTTCTCTTCAATGGTGAACAGTGCTGCTACGTCTTGGCTGGTTTCTCCTGAGGACTGGATGTTTGTAATAGCACTGAACCCGGGCGGATCAAAAGGCTTTTGTGAAACAGGGAATTGGGTTGGCTTCAAGGTGATGGAATTTCTTTTGCTATCCTTCAAATCAAGTTGTTGTCCAATATTGTGGTAGACATATTCATTGCTCAAGGGATGCGATGACCTGTAAATGTCAACATAGTAGCCACTCGTGGGAGAGGTTCGAACAATGGCCATGGTTCTTTGCTGGTTTGTTTTTGTACTACCATCCGTGTATCGGGTATCAGTAAAGGAGCAATGGGGTGAAACAGCAGTTTGTCCTGCCTTTGGCTCCATCGCCTTCAATTTTATTTCTCCTATTTTCTTGGTGCCTCCACCTCCTGTGAAATAAGGGACCGATGCGGATGCCGCACCTGCAACAACGGTATTGTGGGCTGCCCATTGCGCATAGTATTTGACGTGCGAAACGTGTTCATAATTGGTGCCGTTTCCAGGGTCTGGCCCCATTACGGTTCCTGCTCCATACAACTCCATGGACATACCGTTGGCATGGTTGTGGTTATAGGTGGCACCTTGAACCACATACATCAAACCTGTTTCCTTGTCTGTTCCGTTTCTTTGCAGATAGGCTTTTGCAAAGTCCAGTTCTCCACTCCGCGGCCATTGGTAAAGAATGGCATTGTTAAGCGGCAGCTCAGGCAGATAAGAAAGCAGTCCTAGGTAATTGGATGCTTCCCGCTTATAGCCCTTTTTGTCTATCAGTACTTGCATTGCAGCCGCGAGCTGGGGCAGGATGGGGTTGGCATATTTTTTAGCCATGGCCATGCCAATCTCAAGGCATTCTACACTTTGGGTAGCCGGTCCTGTATCGCCAAACGAAGGAGCCATCAAATTGGGAAATGAATATTTCAACATCACATAAGAGGCTTGCAACAATTCCGGGCTTTTGCTAAAAATATCGTACCCATTTTTTTCCATGGCAATTGAAGATATCAGCAAATTGCTTACAGGAAAGTTATGGTAGCCGCTGGGCTCCTCCCAATGTCCATCTGGCGTCATCATTTGTTTTACCGTCGATGGGATGCTGAGGTGTCCGCAACTTCCATTGATGGTGTCTTTGGTGGTATAGAATTGAAGATAAAAATCTCTTTTGCTTTTGTTCTCTAACGCCAGTGCGGAGAAAACCATGGCAGGGGCCTGTGCTGCATACCAGTTGTTGGCCCAAAACCCTCTGAATGTCATGGTATTGGCAATTTTTTCAAAAACCGGCTCATACCATTTTGTTTCATATTTGTTTTCTCTGAGGTAGTCATAAAGAAAATCATATACCAATGGCAATTGCTGGTAGTTTCTGTCGCCAAGCGTTTGTACGGACAGAAAACCTGTGCGACAGGGTCCATGGATAGGATTTTGGAAATAGGCTCCTCTTGCCCATTGTGAGAGAATGTCGGCAGCAAATTTTGCATATTCTTCCTTGCCACTCAACCAATATAAAATTGATGCATCCAGGGCCAGTTGATTGATCTCTCCATTGATATCATCCACAAAAGTTTGTGGACTAACCCATTCCTTTTTTCCACCCGGTCCTTCTTTTTGAAGATACATCAGCATGGACGTATCATAGGGCAACAGCTCTTCAATACTTGGTTCACGGTAGGAATATCCATCCTTGCTCACGGGAGGGCGTTTGTGCGGGGCCACCCGAACGGTTGGGAAAGGGGCATTGCCAGCATAGCTGACAAGGGCCGTACCTTCGGCATCTGAATAAAATTCAGTGTAATGTTTTCCTTTACCACGGTTCATCAAATAGCGGCTCAGGATCCATTCAGGGTCATTTTTATGTCTTTCAACATAGGCCTTAAGCTTGTCTTCCATTTGTTTGACAATACCTCCAGCCCATGCGTGATTTTTTATTTTATTGAGGATGATTGTTCTATCCTGGGTATTTACAAGAATATGGGGATGTTTTTCCTGGGCATCAACATGTTCAAACATGCACATCAACAATAGAAGGAGAGAAGTAATTTTTTTCATATCATGTGCGTATCTGCAAATTTTAATTGGATGTCGGTATCATTTGGAGGCCGGCCTTTTTCAGTGGGATAAGTTTTTCAATATTGTTTTCCATCTGGTATGGAAGCAGGAAAACATCCCCTTTTTTATTGGAAAAATAGAGCTGTGACCTCGAGAATTCGGATGCATTTCCATCCGCCCAAAATGCATAAAAATCTTTGTGGGCATGCAGTGGCCTTCTGGCATAGGAATGGTTTCTTGCGCTATTCTCTGTCAGTGTTTTTGTTTTTTTCCAAGTTGCACCTTCATTGTGACTTTCCCAAACGACCATTTCACCTCCAGTGCCATAAGGTTGTGGGCCTGTTGTTGTTGGGCCGATGATAGTCCAGAGTTGCCCATCAACATAGAGCGACCCCATGTCATAGTTATGTGTGGATGAAGTTACTCGGTGCTCATTCCATTGTCCATTCTTCCAATGAAAAATAATCCATTCGCGCGGGTCGCCTTGTGGACCGGGTTGATGATGCCGGCTGATCACGGCCAATACAATAGGGTTACCATCCTTGTCAAAATTCAGGTCGTTCAGGTAAACCAGTTTGTTTTCATTTTCAAAATCATGCACCAGGGCAGGATGCTTTTTCGTTGAAAGGGGCGTGGGTACTGTTTTTCCATCAATGGTCTGCCATGACTTCCCCATGTCTTCCGATTGAAGGAGATAGAGGTTGGTTCGCTTGTCTACATTGCCTCCAGGGTGGTAATTGAAAACGGTAACCAACTTGTTGCCATGCAATCCAGACAACTGGTAATGTCCTCCCATACCGGCCAGCTGTTGGTCTGTTGTCCAGCTCATGCCATCAATACTTGTTCTCCAATAAAGTTCTCTGCCATTGGTGTATTTGGTGAACAGGTAGAGAAATCCTTTTCCAGGAATGAACCAGGGCTGGGGATAGGTCATTTCTCCTCTGCTTATTTCGGTGAACTTCTCAATGGCATAAGGTTCATTGCTTTTGAAGAGCAGACCAGGCCTGCTTGTATTTCTTCCACTCACAAATACCCATATATATCCTTTGTCATCGATTGAGATGGAAGCGTTGTCGTGTGGGTCGTTGACGCCTTGCTTGTCATGAACAATGGTGGGTTTGGGCACCTGGTTTTTGTTGTGATCATAATACGAAATTGCAATCAACAGGTGCTTTTCATTCTCAGCAGTGGTGGCGCCATATACAAAAAATGTTTTGTTGGCTTTTTTACTGTAAATCGCCACTGGCAAGTGATTGGCGGTATAGGTGCCCAATCCGCCAGAGTATTTGTCTCCGTAGGCAGAGAATTGCCCCAGGGTAAACCAGATTCCTTTGTAGCCATCAGCTTTTTGTTGCGCCACTGATGGGATTGCCTGAAGTGTGCAGAGAAATCCTATACAAAGAAATTTTAGCATGGCTTGATCAATTCTTCCAATTTTCAAGTGCCGGTATGTTTTTTAATTTGCTTTTCCCTTTATTGCCAGGAATCAGGCTAACGTTCAAAGCAATTTTTGTATTGGCGGGAACCGTTACTTCAAATCCAGTCAGGATGGTGCCAGGATTGGGCGCATCATAGGATTTGGGCGGATCGGTTGACCAGGTTTTCATTTTGAGGTTGGGCAATTTTCCAACATCCAGGGTAAGGGTCTTTCCATCTTTGGTAAGCAAAGCCTGATGATCATTGATGATGCGGACATCAGCTGGTGTGAGCATGGTCCATCGGATGGTTGTTTCCTTGTTCAGTGTTTCAATTTCATCCCGGATGATCACCTGCTCTTTGTTCACAATTCCAATTCCTCTTTTTGATTGTGCAACCTGCCCTTTGTAGATCTCTGAGAGGTCAGTAACGGTATGCATAAAGGCTGGATTGTTGGATGATGCGATAAATGGGGCATTTCCTGTTACCAGTTGGTGCTGACTGTCGATGGCCAATGTATTGTGCACCAGGTTTGTTAGTCTGAACACCGTCCATCTTTCCGCATCCTGTGTTCTTCCAAATAATTTTATGCCTTTTGATTCCAGTGATTCATAGTCTTGCATACCAAAGTCCATGGCCCATCTTACCCCGTCAGACTCCATTACAAATGAACCAATGTCCATATGGGCATGGTTGATGGACACTGAGCCACCTTTTGTTGCCACATAAATGGCATTGGGGTCCGTCCAGGAGGTGCGCATCATCGCGACTGGGTTTTTCCCATTGCCCAGCCACATGGTTTCTTTTGGAGCACTGATATTGTCAATGGAAATGCCACCACTCCAGAGCATGATCGCAGGGAACAGCCTGTCAAGGACCAATGCTTCAGGCTTTCTGTTTTTCAGGTAACTTCTTTCAACCCAGAGCAAAGAAGGGTCATTGACTTTATTGGCGAGCCAGAACATGGCGGGGTGAAGACCACCGCCCCCCCCTGCATCAGAATAGTTGAAAGGCTTACCTGTGGGGCCTGTCATGTTTTCCATGAAACCTGCGGTCTTCATGAATCCTGGGAGTTGGTTCAATCCAAAATCTTTTCCAAATAATTTTTCAATGGCACTGATGAACATGACATTGAAGCTGGTGCCATAGCCCCAATAACCATAGCCCTCAGGATAGACACCATCGGGTGCATAATCATGCATGGGTAAAACGATAGAGCTGATGGCCCGGTTGATGATTTCCTTGGCCAGCTTGGGTTGATCTTCATAGATGGCCATCGCACCATAGGTCATACCAGCATTACAAACCTGGTTCCAGTTGTGCTCAGCCTTCAACCAGTTGTTGTATTTTGACTCCATTGAAGGCTCCAATCCCTTTTTCAAAATGGCCTCTTTGATGATGGATTTTGAAGCATCGGATAAATCATTGTACAGCCAATCATATCCAATGGCAATGGCCATGGTCATTTCCGCTACATCCAGAAAATGCGAAGGGTTCCAGTCGCTGAATCCTGCAATGGCAAGCATCTCCTTCTCAGCCCTGTCGAAGTATTTTTTATCTGCAGTTGTTCTGTATGCATAGGAAAGGAAAAACAGCCTGCGCAAGGCTTCCCGGGATTTGTCCAACAAGCGTCTTCCAATCTGGATTCTTTGAACAGGGGCGATGGAGATAAGCCTGTCAGATTCATTGATGATGGCCTGTTGGGTATTGGCCCAAACCGTGTCCTTGCCAATGCTCAATTTGATATTGGCTTCTTCTCCTTTCAGCATCAGGATGCGGGGATGGGCTTGCATGTTTTTGATTTCGCCGATATGGTCGGTTTGTGCTGTTGCTGTCTGTTGGATGAGGATGAACAACAGGAAAAATATGCATGATTTCAACAATGTATTCATGGTATATGGCTTCGTTTGAAATTTAGATGCTTTTGGCGTAGATAATTGTCGTTAAAAGGTAGACATTTTTAAGACAAGGATTGCTATATGTTTAACGGGAAAGATGCCTGATCAGTTCCTCATGCTTCGGAAATTGATTTGTTAGAGCGGCTACCTCCGCCAGTTCAAAATCTGCAAAATCAAATCCGGGGGCAACGGTACAACCAACAAGGGCGAAAGACCCGGAATCTCCAACGGGCTCTGACGCAAACCAACTATTTGCGGGTACAACCAGTTGATAGGATTCTCCATTGTTGAGGTTGCTGCCCAGTTTCAGGCAATCATAATCACCATTGGGATGAATGACATGAATATGGAGTGCGCAACCTTCATAAAAATGCCATACCTCATCGCTTTTGATGCGGTGGAATGCAGAAAAACTTCCGGTAGGCAGGAGAAAATAAATGGCTGTAGAAAAGCTGCGACTGCCCTCAAATCTTTCAGGCAAAGCTTCTTTGGAGATCTGTTCTGCAGCCACATAGGTCTGTCTGTAAAATCCGCCCTCTGGGTGGGGGAGCAGGTGGTAATGGTTGATCAGTACCTCAATTTGGTTCGTTTGCTGATTGTTCATGATTCAATGTACAAATTAATCAACGCAATATCTTCCCTTTCATTTTTACTTATTTTTGATAGAAATCATTCAACATGAGGATGCCGTTCATCTTGCTTTTGATCTTGTTTATACATGGCATAGTATTCAGCCAGGACAGAACGGATTCAGTCTACATGTTCTGCTATTTCAAGGGCAATGGCGAGGATGGGCTGCACTATGCCTACAGCAGAGATGGGTTAAAATACACTTCACTGAACAACGACAATTCCTTTCTCACGCCCAATGTAGCCAAGGATAAGCTGATGCGTGACCCTTGTATTGTTCGTGGGGCCGATGGACAGTTCCACATGGTTTGGACTGTGAGCTGGAACGACAAAGGGATTGGCTATGCCCATTCCACTGATCTTTTGCATTGGTCAGAACAAGTTTTTATACCGGTAATGGAGTCCTTTGATAGCGCGAGGAATACCTGGGCGCCTGAAATAACCTACGATCCTCATTCCGGGAATTACATGATTTACTGGGCCAGTACGATTACAGGGAAATTCATGAAGACCCAAACGTCTGAAAGCAAGTACAACCATAGGATGTATTATGTGCTTACAAAAGATTTTAAAAAATTCAGCCGGACAAGGTTGTTGTATGACCGGGATTTTAATGTGATTGATGCTACCATCAAAGTACTGGGGAAGAATAATTTCGTCATGTTTCTAAAAGATGAAACACTGAAGCCACAGCCTGAGAAAAACATCCGGATTGCCACCAGCAATAAGATAAACAAGGGCTACTCTACTGCAAGTGCTCCCATCACTGGCAACTATTGGGCTGAAGGGCCAACTGTCGAAAAGATAGGGGATAAGTGGGTTGTCTTGTTTGACAAGTACCGAGACCACACCTATGGTGCAGTTGAATCTGCAGACCTGTTCAACTGGCAAGATATTTCCGAGAAGATATCCATGCCCAAAGGATTGAGGCATGGATCAGTCTTCATGATCTCAGTGAAAGAATTTGAAACTTACTTTGGTCGATAAACGCTCGAATATCTTGTTTAAAATATTGTTATACAATAAGTTAGGAATAAACAATAAATACCATTGGAAACGGGTGAAATACAATAAATCTATCAAATTGTTTAACTTGATGACGATATGATGCTTTGGAGAACGGCAATTCAGAAAAAATGAAAGTTATTTAAAACACTGGTTTTTAATGTTCAAATTCCCTCATTATGCCAATTAAAAATACCCTCCCTTTACTCCTGCCAGTATTTTTCTTAATAGCAGCTGCGCAAATTAAAAAACAATTAGATAGCGCTACAACTGATGACTGGCCCGTTATTACAAAAAAGACAAATCAGCAGGTGATTTACCCTTCGTCCCAGATGCCCCGTGTAGATATGCACACCCACATGGATTCAAAAACCAACTATACAAAAGCTGTTGATTCAATGGACCGATGGGGCGGCACCATCAGTATTTCACTGGCGGGCTTATTTTGGGTGAAGGACAACAACGGAGACAAGGCGGGACCGGCCAGTGTGCGGCAGATGCCAGGCAATGATATGGTTTATGTGAAGGAAAACCTGGATGACAGAATCCTTTTTGCGCCGGGTGCTTTCACAATACCCTCGCAAGGAATCTGGTGGGGAGTTGACGAAATTAAAACCTTTAAAAAACAGGGATTTGTTGGCCTCAAATTGTGGCCCCACGGTGCGATTCTTTCCAGCGAAATACCGATGATCCATGAACACCTTACTGAGGCCGGAAAGCAAGGCATGCCGCTGATTGGCTTCCATACTGGAGACCCGGGTACTTTGAATGGAAACAGTCCTGCCTTCCCCAAATTTGAAGATGATGCGATAACCGTTGTTAAAAGTCATCCGCAAACCACTTTTATTTTTGCCCACGGGCTTTTTATGCTCGAAAATGACGAGGGACTCGATAAACTAGCAGGGATATTTGATCATAACCCAAATGTTTTTGTGGATCTGGCTTTCACACACAATATGCGGCAGGCGGCAAATTATACGGTGAGCAAAGCCCGTGATTTTTACATCAAATACCGTGACCGCATCCTTTTCGGTTCCGATGTTTTTGAAGCAGGAGCCAAAGTAGAAAAATTCCTGGATGAACGCAAGGTTCTTGAAACCAACCAGGTAACCAACGGCTTACACCGCGGCCCTTTATTGGAAGGGTTTAATCTTCCGGATTCGGTGCTGAATCATATTTATTATTGGAACGCTGCTCGGCTAATTCCCAGGGTTCGGCAGGTGCTGGAATCACGTAATTTCAAGATTGCGTATCAATTGGGCAGCTTCAAATTCGACCGGCTTCCACCGGATATCACCGTGAACAAAGTCACCTGCATAGAAAAACCTGGAGATATCACCGGCACGCTGGGCAGTGTGACGCAAAGCCTTGTTGTGGAAATAGATGGCAAGGTTTACAAGGCTATTGATAACATGGATGGCACCTGGAAGCTTCCCGGTAAAAGGATTGCCAAACTGCCTGCGGGAACATATGATGTAAAAGTTACCGCGAAAAATTCTATCGGACTCGTCCGGACTGATTCAACCATAAATGAGCTGACAATAACAGCCAGGCCTCGATAGGATTGAGGTATTCGTTGGTGTTTCGCTATTTGCTGAAATTAAAATCTTATATTCAAAATGATGATAATTAAATTTAAAGCAGCATTGCCATTATTGCTTGCATTGCTTTTCATGCAATCAAATGTCCGCGCCCAGGCTAAAAAACCCAATATTGTTTTCTTTTTGGTGGATGATTTAGGATGGACCGATGTAGAACCATTTGGGACTTCATTTTATGAAACTCCCAATATTAAAAAGCTCGCTGAAGAATCAATGATATTTACCAATGCCTATGCTGCCTGTCCTGTTTGCAGTCCTACCCGGGCTTCTATCCTTACAGGTAAATATCCCGCTGGTACCGGAATTACAGATTTTATTGAAGCAGAACGCACGCAACCTGTAAAATGGAGCCGCAATACCCCACTAATACCCCCTTTAAATAAGGACCGCCTAAGCTTGGATGAATTTACTTTGGCAGAGGCTTTAAAAACCGCGGGGTATAAAACATGCTTTGCGGGTAAATGGCATTTGGGTCCGGAAAATTATTGGCCCGAAAACCAGGGTTTTGATTTCAATTTTGGCGGGCACAATGTCGGACAACCGAAAAGCTATTTTTCTCCTTACAAAAATCCCCGGCTAAGTGATGGCCCCGTGGGGGAACATTTGCCGGATCGGCTTGCAAAGGAGACCAGCAGCTTTATTGCTGATAACAAGGAGCACCCCTTTTTTGTATACTTTTCATTTTATTCGGTACATACCCCTTTAAAAGCAAGAAAGGATCTTGTTGATAAATATGAAGAAAAAAAAGCTAGGCTTGGTTTGTTAGATGCGTTTTCCAAAGAAGGGGAAAGGAAGCTAAGAATCGTACAAAGCAATACTACCTATGCAGCCATGGTGGAAGCGATGGATGAAGCCATTGGTAAAGTCATACAAAAATTAAAGGAGCAGGGTGTTTATGATAACACCATTATTATATTTTTTTCGGACAACGGGGGATTGTCAACATCAGAAGGTCATCCAACTGCTAACCTGCCATTGAGAGCCGGAAAGGGTTGGTTATATGAAGGCGGTATCAGGGAACCCCTAATCATTAAGTGGCCAGAAATAACCAGGGCGGGAAGTGTTTGCCAGGTTCCGGTCATCAGTAATGATTTTTATCCAACCTTATTGCAGGCAGCAGGACTTCCATTGCATCCAAATCAACATACCGGTGGAGTCAGTATAGCACCATTACTAGTGAATAAAAAGATAAAAAACCGGGCCTTGTATTGGCATTATCCTCACTATGGCAACCAGGGTGGTTCACCAGGTGCTGCAATTCGTGAAGGAGATTGGAAATTAATACGATGGTACGAAACGGGTAAAGAGGAATTATACAATCTTAAGCAGGATATTGGCGAGATGAATAACCTGGTGGTAAAGGATGCAAAAATTGCCCAAAAACTATCTTTAAAATTAGACGCCTGGTTAAAAAACGAGAAATCTGTTTTTCCTGAAAAAAATCCAAATTATGTGAAGTAGATTGTACAGGTATGCAGCATATTTGGAATGTAATAGGCCCTTTTTGATTAAAGTGAAGCTTACTACAAAGACAAAAAAGAAATTGTATTTTTAAGTCAACAGACCGTTAATCAAATCATCATCTTTAAACCAGAGGTTGTGCTAAAAACAATAATTATTTTAATGTCAGGCTTGCTTCTGCTTGCTTTTTCTGACCAGGTAAAATTAAAAGAAGGAGGTCATCAGGTTGACACGCAGATTACACTACCCCTCAAAAAAATTGAAGAGGTTTCTTATGAGCATGTAATGATTACCGATCAATTCTGGAAGCCCAAAATTGATAAAAACCGATTGATCGGTATCCGGTCAGCTTTGAAGGAATGTGCTTCTTCAATGGACAACTTTGATGTTGCTTCCGGAAAAAAGAAAGGTCAACACAAAGGGAATGTTGCCGGTGATTCAGACGTTTACAAAACAATTCAAGGTGCAGCTTATATTTTAGCTAATACCCCTGACAAGGAACTGGAAGCTGTTATTGATTCTCTGGTTGAAAGGATTGTTGCAGCCCAACAACCTGATGGGTATCTTTTTACGTACTGGACGGTAATTGATATTTCGAAGAAGTGGACCGATCTACCCAGGAAACATGAATTGTATTGTGCTGGCCATATGATTGAAGCAGCTGTAGCTTATTACACGGTCACTGGTAAAAGAAAAATGCTCGATGCGGCGATACGTTTAGCCAACCATATCGATTCAGTATTTGGACCACAAAAAAGACTGGATGTACCCGGACATGAAGAAATTGAACTGGCTCTTTTTAAATTATACAAAGCAACCGGTGAAAAAAGATATCTTGATTTATCATCTTTTTTTATTGATGGACGTGGAAATCCTAACAGGATGACAGCAGAAAAAGTCAGTCCGCCTGATAAGGATGCAAATGCAAATACGCCCCAACGCTGGAGGCCGCCTGCTTACATGCAGGATCACCTTCCTGTTACCCAGCAGTTCTATGCAGTTGGTCATGCCGTTCGGGCAACCTATCTCTATACTGCAATGGCAGATATTTCCATGGAAACCAATGCTGTGAAATACCTCCCTGCATTGGATTCTCTCTGGAATGATGTGGTCTATAAAAAATTGTACATCACTGGTGGTGTTGGTACCCGTCAGTTTCATGATGAGGGATTTGGCTCAGCCTATGTGCTTCCCAATGACCAGGCATATTGTGAAACCTGTTCCAGTATTGGTTTAACCTTCTGGAACCGGAGGATGAACGCATTGCATGCCGATGCAAAATATGCCGACCTCACAGAACTTACAATGTATAATTCCGCTATATCCGGTGTTTCACTGAACGGAGATGGTTTTTTCTATACCAATCCCCTTGAATCCAACGGAAAACACAAGCGTCAAAACTGGAGCAACCCCCCATGTTGTCCTACCAATATCGTCCGGTTTTTACCTGAAATAGGATCTACTATTTATAGTAAACGGGATAAAGAAATTTACATCAATCAGTTTATAGGGAATGAAGCAAAAATCGCTTTGGGGAATCAGGAAATCAGGATGAAAATGGAAACTGCATATCCCTGGGAGGGAACAATCAATCTTAACATTGATCCTGAAAAGCCAATTGAACTTTCCCTGTATATCCGGATACCCGGATGGGCTCAGGGTGAATTACTACCGGGTGGTCTGTATCATTCTACTGGAGCGAAGACGAACCCGAAGAAAGAAGTGTCTCTGAAAATCAATGGGAAAGGGGTAAGTGGTATTCAAATGGAAAAAGGATATGCCGTCATCAAAAGGAAGTGGAAGAAAGGAGATAAGGTAGAAATGGAATTGCCCATGCAGGTAAATGTTGTTGCTGGAAACCCACGCATGGAAGATAAGCAGGGACAATGTGTAATCATGCGGGGTCCGCTGGTATATTGTATTGAAGAAACGGATAATAAAAATTATTTTGAGACCAATAATGAAACTGTTCTGAGTCCTGTAGGATTAACATCCGAATTTAAAAAAGATTTGCTGAACGGAGTTGGGATTATCCATGGCAATGCAATTATATCCGGCAAAAAAGAAAATATAGCCATTACAGCCATTCCTTATTATGCCTGGTGCAACCGGGGCCAGTGTCGGATGAAAGTTTGGCTACCTTTTCGTGCTGATCAATAAATGCTAAATGGGTGAATTTTGGAAAATACAAGGACACTGGGCGGTGTTGAAGTCAATCCTGCGTGAGGGTGAGAAAACAAAAAGCCCCAAGATTTCTCAAGGGGCTTTTGCGGACTGGACGGTGAGTTCTAACTTAACTCAAACACATCTTAAACCACCTGATTCATCAGATATAAAGGAGTTATAATTATACTTTTCTTGTTATAACTACCTCAAATGGGTTTAAATAGGGTTAGTAGCTAAGGATTCTTCTACATATTTTATATTGATTATATAACTAACTTCACATCACCCTCCAAGAGCATAAAATATTTATTTTATGAAAAGAGTAATAGATTTTGATAAACAATAAGATATTATATCCTAATTGCCTGTCATAAATAAAAGTGCTTTCTAATTTATTTAAAAACCATAAATGAAAAACAAATTAAAATACTTTCTGTTTATAATACTTCTTGTATTTAGCAGTATTGCATCACAGTCTCAAGCAGTCAAACAATGGGTCGAATATAATGGGTTTGAAGGACCTGGTAAAGGGAAGCGTATTGTATTTGTCAGTGGGGATGAAGAGTATCGCTCGGAGGAAGGCTTGCCTATGTTAGCACAGATATTGGCAAAGAGATATGGATTTTCCTGTACGGTTCTTTTTTCATCTGATCCCAAAACAGGAGAAATTGATCCTTTGAACCTATCGAATATCAATGGGCTCGAACATTTAGCAAAAGCAGATTTACTGGTTATTCTTACTAGGTTCAGAGAGCTTCCTGATTCCCAAATGAAGTACATCGATGAATATATTAAGGCAGGAAAACCAGTAGTGGGCCTTCGTACGGCAACACATGCATTTAATTATAAGATGAATAAAAATAGCCCTTATGCAAAATACGATTTCAGAAGTAAGGTGAATGGGTGGGAGGATGGTTTTGGCAGACAAATACTTGGGGAGACTTGGATTAGTCATCATGGTAATCATACAAAAGAAGGCACAAGGGGGGTGGTTAACGGAATAGAACAGAACAAAAAGAACCCTATCCTTAATGGTGTTTCGGATATCTGGGCTCCCACCGATGTTTATACAGTAAGAGACCTTGGGAATGCCAATGTGCTTATATATGGTCAAAGCTCAAGTGGCATGACACCAGAATCTCCTGTAAATCTAAAAAAATCGATCATGCCGGTTGCATGGACAAAATCATATACAGGTTCTAACGGAGTAATGGGGCGTGTCTTTTCTACAACAATGGGAGCATCGATCGATCTACTAAATGAAGACTTGCGCAGGTTAATTGTTAATGGATGTTTTTGGGCCATTGGAATGGAAATGCAGATACCTGTAAAAGCTGATGTAGATTTTATAAGCGATTATAATCCTAAAATGTTTGGGTATGGGCTTTTTAAAAAGGGAATGTTTCCTTCAGATTTTGAACTAAAATAAGGGTATTAAAGAGAAGCGATTGTATTGACCCCTTAATTTTTGCAGTTCATCAATACTTAGTCCTGTGTAAAACTCTACACGTTTAGGATGGATTGATAATCTGCATACGATAGGGGTAGTTCTCTTTTTAGTGGTTTTTGATTTCTTCAAAAAGAAGTAAATCTGTAGACGCTGATTCATACGTTTGGTTTTGCGTGCACAGTAGGAGTAACTAGTAAATAAGCATTAAGCTAGTAGTAGTAAATAGTCCACCTGGTTTTTGGGTATGGTCCACCAATAGTCCACCAGTTTCTAGACATTATACCTACAAAAAAGCCCCTAACTCATTGAAAGTTTGGGGCTTTTGCGGACCGGACGGGACTCGAACCCGCGACCTCCGCCGTGACAGGGCGGCATTCTAACCAACTGAACTACCGATCCTTGATTTGATGTTAACATCAAATTCGGGTTGCAAAGATAATACTTTTGTGTTTTTTAAAAGCAGAAATTCAATAAAAATTTAAAGATCAATTTGAATATCGTATTTGTCCAGCAACCCAACCACCCCAGCCAACGAGAATTTCGCCTTTTTTAGCCTGTTTCGCTCAGGGTCTATGCTATAATTGTAAGAGGTACTCAGGTCTGCCTTCTCCAGATTGGTGCTTGAGAAAATGCTCCTTTGCAAATCGCAACCTTTAAAGACTGCGTTGGCAAGGTCTGCTTCGCTGAAATCCAGTTCATGCAAGGCGCTGCTGGTCCATTGCATTTTTTTCAGGTTCATTTTTAAGAAAGAAGAAAGCTTGATGGAACAGCTGTCAACATGCAGGCTCAGCAGAAAAGGATTGCAGTCCTCGAAATGCAGTCCCAGCATTTTGCAGTTTTTGAAAATGACATTCCTGAAGCTGGTATTGCCCAGTTTGGTCATGCTGAATTGGCAGCCATCAAAAACGCAACCTGAAAAGCTGGATCCGGAAAGGTCTGTATTGGAGAAATCACAGGCTTCAAATCGGCACTCTTCATGCTCGGCAACGGGGTAGCTGGCATCTGCATAAGATTGCTTCTCGAAATGTTTCTCTTCGTGAATTGTGTATTCCATCATTCCTATGAGTTGACCAAATAGGTTACACCTTCTCTTGAAATTTCTGATGCCGGAAAGGTCTGGCGGGACTCTGTTTCAAAAGGGGAAAGATCTGGGTATTTGCTGCTAAAATGCCCCAGGAGCAGCCTTCCTGCATTGGCTTTCAGTGCAATGGTTGCCGCTTGTGTGCTGGTAGAATGAAACCTGGCTTCGGCTTTTTCTGTCTGGTCATCCAAATAAGTCGTTTCATGGTACATCAGGTTGCACCCGCTGACATGTGACAGAATTGATTCGTCATATTTGGTGTCTGCACAATAGGCGTAGGAGAGAGAGGGCTTTGCTGCCCTCATGAGCTCACCATCTTTGATCCTTTCGGGTTTTTCTTTGACCGTAAAGAGAAATCCCCAACAGGCTATTCGGTGGGCAACCGGGAAGCAGGCAACGGTTATTCCTGGCAAATCCAACAAGATGCCCGTTTCGGTAATTGGATGGAAAATGAATTCAAATCCAAAATGGGAATCCGAGACCTTGAGCATGAGATCCAGTACTTCTTTGAGCGCTGGTGTGGCATACAGATGCAAGGGCTCCGTTCTGTTGTTGAGGCTATAGGTGTTTAACAGTCCTGGCAATCCGTAATAATGGTCGCCATGCAGGTGGGAGATGAAAATATGGTTGATCTTGCTCTTCCTGATCTTATAGCGTTGCATTTGTGTTTGGGTTGACTCGCCACAGTCCACCAGAAACAATTGGTCATTGGCGGTCACTACCTGTGCGGTTTGATGTCTGTCATGCATGGACAGGGCTGAGTTGTTTCCAAGGATGGTGACGGCCAGCATAATGGTAGGGTGTTTTATTCGGTATCGAGGCCCAGTTCTCGTTCAATCTCTTCCATTTGCACAATGTCCCAGGCTTCAGATTCTGTAGGGGTTATGTTGATGCTGTCTGATAAACCATGCTCCTGGAACTTGCTTTTGACAGCAGGCGAAAGTCCGCAAACAACCATCGACAAGTGATTGGTATAACAGTTTTCATGCAAAGACTGAAACGCGACTGCGATCTTGTCATCCATTGAAAATACCCCTTCGAGGTTGAACACCAGGCTTTTATTTTCTTCTTCCTGTTTTTTCGCAACAAGTTCCATCAAATCTTCTGCCATATTTGCAGTAAGATTTGTTTCTTCAATGGAAATGACATGAAATATTTCCTTGGTATCAATTTTGAACTTTATCATGGAATTCCTGCCTTTATTTAGGTTTTGTTAATGGCAAAGATACCTGAATTGTTTGTGGGAATTATTCATTATTATTGTAAAGACACGTAAAATCTACCCTTCTATGGATAATAATTTTTCAGCACAGGTTAAAGAAATCATCTCCTATAGCAGGGAAGAAGCACTGCGCCTGGGAAATGATTTTATTGGCACAGAACACCTGCTCTTGGGTGTCATCCGTGAAGGCGAGAACACAGCACTGAAGGTGCTTCAGAACCTGAATGTAGACCTCTATGAATTGCGAAAAGAGGTGGAGATGGCAGTGAAAGACAAGACAGGGAAGAACATACAGAACATCAATAGTTTACCCCTTACCCGTCAGGCCGAAAAGGTCATCAGGGTAACTGTTTTGGAAGCCAAGGCCTTGAAAAGCCCGATGGTAGAGACAGAACACCTTTTGTTGTCCATCCTCAAGAACAAGGAGAATATTGCTACTCAGATCCTGAATCAATTTGATGTGGATTATGACCTCTTCCGCAATGAGTTGGGAACGGTGAAGAGCAATGACATCAAAAGTGAATTTTCCGATGAGCCTGAAGAGGAGTTTGATGAAGAAAGAAAAAGCAGCCAGCAAAAAGCAAAAGCCACTGCTACTGGTGGAAAGAGCAAAACACCTGTTCTGGACAATTTCGGAAGGGATATCACCAAACTCGCAGAATTGGGGTCGCTCGATCCGATTGTAGGCCGTGAGGCAGAAATTGAGCGGGTTTCACAAATCCTGTCGAGAAGGAAAAAGAACAATCCAATCTTAATTGGTGAGCCAGGTGTGGGCAAGACTGCCATAGTTGAAGGTCTGGCATTGAGAATTGTACAGCGCAAAGTTTCCAGGGTGTTGTTTGATAAAAG
>CANHSD010000028.1 GCA_947463105.1 Chitinophagaceae bacterium | reverse complement strand
CCACATGGGTAGCCGCAAGGGGTTGCAGTGTTCCATCCTTCAACCGGTTGTACTGGATGAATACATTGTTCCAGATCTCGATGACCTGTGGATGGTCTTTGTTGACCAAGAGATGGCCGGGTACGGCAGCCCTTTCTTCCTCAGACCTGCAATCCACATGGATTTCACTGCAAGGACCGCATGGCCCAGTATCACCCATTTCCCAAAAATTATCTTTCTTGTTGCCGAAAACGATATGATCTTCTGGCAACAGTTCCTTCCAAATACCCAAGGCGATGGTGGATGCAGGAATATTTTCCTTGGCATCACCTTCAAAAACCGTGGCATAGAGGCGGTCCTTATCAATTCCATATTCCTCTGTCAACAGTTCCCAACTCCATGAAATGGCCTCCTTTTTGAAGTAATCACCAAAGCTCCAGTTGCCCAGCATTTCAAACATGGTATGGTGGTAAGTATCAACACCGACCTCTTCCAGGTCGTTGTGTTTTCCACTTACGCGCAGGCATTTTTGCGTATCAACCGCCCTTTTATACGGCGCAGGCTTGTTGCCCAGAAAATAATCCTTGAACTGGTTCATCCCTGCATTGGTGAACAACAGGGTGGGGTCATCCTTCAATACAATGGGTGAAGAGGGAACAATATGGTGTCCTTTCCCTTCAAAAAATGTCAAAAATCTGTTTCTAATCTCCGCTGATGTCATTTCTTAATCCTTTTATAGGGATCCGTCTTGGATCAATGGTTTATATTTGCAAATCGCCAGGCCAGCAAAAATACATTTTTTAAAAGATGGGCAGCGGATGAAGAAGATCAAATATTATTATAATACCCACACGCTTCGCTATGAGAAGGAGATTGTGCCACTCAGGGTGGCACTTTTGAGGATATTGGCCTTCATCTCTACCGCCATCGTAACCGGATTGATTATTGTGGCCATTGCCTTCAGGTTTGTTGATTCCCCAAAGGAAAAAATCCTGAAAGTGCAGCTTGAAAGAGCAGAAGAGGTCAATAGGATTTATGCAGACCGTTACCGGGACATTGATGAAAGGCTGAAACTGCTGGAAAGAAGGGATAATGAGGTATATCGATCGGTTTTTGAGGCTACCCCCATCCCAGATAGCGCCAGGGCAAAGCAGATAGAATCCAAGAAGGAGTTGCAATTGGTGGCTGGAATGGAAAACAGCGAAATGACAGAAGGTATTTACAATACACTTAATACCATCTACAACAGGATTGCCAACCAGGAAGGGTCGTATAAAGAAATTGAGAAAATGATCAAGAACAAAGAAAAACTCCTGGCCAGTACACCTGCGATTCAACCCTTAAGCAACCGAGACCTTAACAGGCTGTCTTCAGGATTTGGATACAGGATTGACCCGGTATACAAAACTGTCAAATTTCATCCTGGACTTGATTTCAGTGCACCACAAGGTACGCCGATCTATGCAACGGCAGAAGGTACTGTGCAAACAGCCGGCAACCTCGGCAATGGTTATGGCAACCATATTGTCATCCAGCATGGCTATTCTTACAGCACCCTTTATGGGCACATGTCAAGGATAAAAGCCAAAAGAGGTCAAAGGGTGAAAAGGGGTGAAGTCATTGGCTATGTTGGCAGTACAGGCAAATCAACGGGATCCCATCTTCATTATGAGGTTTTCAAAGGGAGAAAGCGATTGGATCCCATTTATTTCTTCTATAATGACCTCACTCCTGAGCAGTACCAGCAGATCCTGAAACTGGCTGCCTCCCGCAACCAGTCATTTGATTAATCCAGTTGTGCATAACTCAGCCACAACACAAAAAAATTAGTTCCTAATTTCGCCATAATGCTCCAGCAATTAGACCTATTTGGCGGTGAACCCATCAAGCTGACCGGTAAACCTGCCGAGTCGAAAAGAAAGTCATATAAGATTGCCCCCCCTGCCCAGGTAGTGGAAGAACCTTCTATTGAAGCCCCCGATACCACAGAACAAGTGGTTGTTGTTGACGATGCTTCAACACCAGTACTGAAAAAGGCAAAAAAAGGCAGGCCACAATCCGTTAAGAAAATAACGGATATCGCCATGCTGGATATTCCGGAGGATGAAATACTCTACAGCAAACAATACTATCCCATCGGTGAAGTAGCCGCCATGTTCAGGGTAAACATTTCCCTGATCCGTTTTTGGGAAAATGAATTTGACATCTTAAAGCCCAGGAAGAACAGGAAAGGAGATAGGTTTTTCAGGCCCGATGATGTAAAAAACCTCAAACTCATTTACTTCCTGCTGAAAGAAAGAAAATACACCATCAGTGGAGCAAAATCATTCATTAAAAGTGGAAAAAAAGTAAACGAACGGTTTGAGGCCATTGAAAGCCTCAAAAATATCCGGGCGATGTTGCTCGAACTAAAATCAGGACTGTCTTAGGGTTGTATTGATCATCCGTTCTTTTCCTGCAACCGCCATTCCATTGGTTTCCAGCAAATACAATACCTGAAAATTCAGCTTTTGTTTTAGTGCATTGAAGTCTGCGATACTGATAACCCCTGTAATGCATTCAATGGTAATGATATAGGCATCGATCCGGATGTCACTGAGCAAGATTGTTTTGGTTTCCATTTCAGGATAATCCAATTTTTCATCCATTTCCTTTACAACCTGCCTTAACTGATCAACTGTAGCGCATGGGTCCAAGGCCAATACCAATTCAAAACGACATTTGTTTCGCAGGGAAAAATTGTCTACTACACTATCCACCATCTGCTTGTTGGGAATGGTTATATACGTTCCGTCTATGGTTCTCACCCTGGTGCTTCTCAATCCAATTTTTTCCACTGTTCCACTGACCTGTTGCACTTTAAGGATATCTCCAACGGTAAACGGCCTGTCAAAGAAAATGATAAATGAAGCAATCAGGTTTTCAATGCTTTCCTTTGCAGCAAGGGCAATGGCAGCACCCACAATGCTCAAACCCGCCAATAACTTTGTGATGTCCTGGTTGAACACATACCTGATCATCACCAGAACACAAACAATGATCAAAATAACCTTCAGGAACTCCCTGAAAAAAATGATCAACTGGTCATCACTGTAATCTTCTGTCGCCTTTGCCTTTTTTTCCATGACAATGGCCAGGTAATCAGTAACCCGCAACAGGGTATGAAAAAAGAAATAGATCAATACCCCTGAAGCCATTCTGTCCAGCAATATATCGGACTTGACTTTCATGATCTTGAAGCCAAATTCCCTTGGGAAATTCAGGCTGTTCAATGCAATATAGGTTGCTGAGAAAAAGATGAAATTCTCAAGAGGTGCCAGTACCAGGTCAAAAAATTCTTTTTCGTTGATTTTTCGTCCCATTTTTCTGAATGCATAGAAAATCAACCTTGTAATTTTTTTGCTGGCTACTTTTCGAAGGATTAGTACACTGAAAATAAAACCGAATACCATCAGGTAATCCTTAAAGCTGTTGTCAAGTAATGTCTTGTTCAATACCTCCTGCATGTTTAAATTATTTATTCCATTCGTATTGGGTAATGCCCATGCTATCGCGCACATAGATGGCATTCAATGTAAACCTGATCTGGTGGGACATGGAAATGGGGGCCGGCAACTGCATTTCTTTTATGTCGATGTCGCCAGGGCTATATACCATGATATTTCCGTTTTTCAATCCGATAATTTTTTTACCAAGGGCCTGAACTGATGTCCAGCCAATCAGTGCGATGCGGTTCTTCAAAGCTCCGTAATAATCAAATATATACAAGCCTTTCTCGGCATCATACAAGTACACGAATCCTGCAGCATCAAAAATGGTGGAGGGCGTCAAGGTTTCATTGAACACCAGCCTGAGGTCGGATGTTTCAAACAATAGCTTCCCATTCAGATCCAATTTTTTCAACCGGCTTTCCTGCTCATCAAATACCCAAATGGTATTGTCATAGCCCTGTGCGACGGCCTGGGCCTGAAAGATATTTGCCTTTCGGATATCAATTTTATTGACCACCTGCATCAGCCTGTCCAGTACAAGAATAATCCTGTATTCCTTGAAATAAAGCAGGCTTCTCAATGAGTTGTCTGCTGAAATGCTGTAGAGTTTTCCATACCGCCTTACCTCATTGAATACACCCATAGAGTCAAGATTGGGATTGTATTTCTTGAGTTGTCCTGAACTGCTCAGGGCAAATACATTGCCCAGTTGATCTGGCATACAATAAGAAAAATCGCCTTTGATTGATTTGGGGCGTTGCGTCACAATGACCTGCTGCGCCTTTCCGGTGTTGATCAAACAACCAAGAACTATTGCAATGAAAACCAGGATTCTCATGTCAATTGAATTTCAGTTGTAATGCTGTCCCATCAAAGATTGCATAGGAATCATATTTTATCCAATCCCCGAGGTTGATGTAACGGCTTTTTTCATTCAGCTGGAAATCGATAGGAAGATGCCGATGTCCAAAAACGAAATAATCATACGCTTGCTCCTTGAGCTTTTCTCTGCAATATATGATCAGCCACTCATTATCCTCTCCCAGGAATTTTTCATCACTTTCCCCAGTGGAGGCCCTGCTGCTCTTGCTGAAATACTCGGCCAATGAAATGCCAAAAAAAGGAGGAATCAAACCAAAAAGAAATTTTGACAATGGATTCCTGAAAACTTTTTTGATGGTCTTGTACCCATGATCACCGGGGCCCAGTCCATCCCCATGCCCTACCAACAATTTTTTTCCGTTGAATTCAAACATCCTGGATTCATGGTAAACTGGAATATTCAATTCCTTTTCAAAATAGCCAGACATCCACATGTCATGGTTCCCTACAAAAAAATGAACGGGTATGCCGGAATCTGTCAATTCAGCCAACTTCCCCAAGATCCGTACAAAGCCTTTTGGCACTACTTTTCGGTACTCGAACCAAAAATCAAACAGGTCCCCGACGATAAAAATTATTGCAGCATCGGCTTTGGCCCGGTCAAGAAACGCAACAATTTTTTTCTCCCTGACAAGGCTGGACGCATGGTCTGGGACACCGAGATGAAAATCAGAAAGGAAATAAACCTTTTTACCTGCAGGAATTTGCATGCTCAAAGATACTGCTTATTGGGAATTGTGTTAAACCGCTATTTATCAAGGAGAAAGCAAAATACTTCCTTGGGGCCATGAACACCCACAACAAGGGTTTTTTCGATATCAGCCGTTCGGCTAGGGCCCGTGGCAAAAGAAATCATGGAAGGCAGCTGATTGCCGTACTTTTTTTGCATGAACTCAAGTGCATCCTTGATATCGTACACAAGCTGACTGGCCTTTGCAATGCAGATATGAATGGGTGCGTATACACTGGTTAGCCTTCCTGAAGACTCAGTGCTGCTGAGCACCATTGACCCTGTGCGCGCCACCAGTACCTCACATTTGGTGATAGAAACATCGACATCACCGAGCGGCTTTTCAGAAAATGCAGGAAAACCAAACGATGACAAGGCTCCTTTGATGTTCTCATCCGCACAATGAACCTCAGTCCATCCTCGGTCTATGACGAGCTGTCTGATTTGGTTGACAAGATCTTCCTCGTTAGCACAAAAAGAGAATTTACCAAGCAGTGAACTGAATCTTTCAGCAAACAATACTGAAAGATCGTCTTCTGGTTTTTCAAAAGCAAAATTGATTTTTTCTATTCCCGGAAAAGGCTGATCCACTGCTTGTGTCAGCGCTTTTCGGATATTCTTCAGTATGCCTTCTTTTCCAGTAGATGCCTCCATGCCTATGAAGGGTTTTGTTCTCCTTCTGATCCCTTTTCAGTGGCATCAACCTCGGGCGCTGCTGATTCGGTTACCGCCGCAGCAGGCTGCTCTTCTACCACTGGTTCAGTCTCTGTTGCAAATATTTTTTTCTCCTCGTATGGACGCTTGCCTATCAAGTCTTCCACGTCTTGCTGGTGAAGCACTTCACGATCCAACAAGGCCAGGGCAATCTTTTCAACCTCCGCCTTCTTTTCGGTCAGCAACTCAATGGTGCGCTTGTACGCCTGGTCTACCAATACCCTCACCTCACTGTCAATAATTTTTCCTGTTTCCTCGCTGTATGGTTTGGTAAAGGTGCTTTCCTGTGCGGGATCGTAAAAACTGACATTGCCTACCTTCTCGCTCATGCCATAGACGGTAACCATTGCATATGACATTTTGGTTACCTGCTGCAGATCATTTTGAGCACCTGTTGAGATCTTTCCGAAGAAGATCTGTTCGCTGGCCCTACCACCCAAGGTCATGCACATCTGATCAGTCAGTTGCTCTGTATTGTAGAGATACTGTTCTTTTGGCGTGTATTGTGCGTAACCCAATGCTGCTACGCCTCGGGGAACAATGGTCACTTTCAACAAAGGATAGGCATGCTCGAGGAACCATCCGCATACGGCATGTCCTGCTTCATGATAGGCAATGATTTTCTTTTCTTCAGGAAGGATGATCTTGTTCTTTTTTTCCAAACCACCAATCACCCTGTCAATGGCATCCTGGAAATCATCCATGTCTACCTGCTCCTTGCCTTTCCTTGCAGCAATAAGGGCTGCTTCGTTGCAGACATTCGCAATGTCTGCCCCAGCAAAACCAGGGGTCTGCTCTGCCAGCTTATGGATATCCAGTTTTTCTGAATGTTTGATGGGCTTGAGGTGAACAAGGAAAATGGTTTCACGCCCTTTGACATCAGGCTTGTCAATGCTGATCTGCCGATCAAACCTGCCTGGCCTCAACAATGCACTGTCAAGCACATCAGGACGATTGGTTGCGGCAAGAATGATGATACCACTGTCCCCGCCAAAACCATCCATTTCCACCAGCAACTGGTTGAGTGTATTTTCACGCTCATCATTGCTCATCATCATGTTCTTTCCACGGGCACGTCCGATGGCATCTATTTCATCAATGAAAATAATACAAGGGGCTTTTTCTCTGGCCTGTTTGAAGAGGTCTCGCACCCTGCTGGCGCCCACACCCACAAACATCTCCACAAAATCAGAGCCAGACATGGAGAAAAATGGCACTTGTGCCTCTCCGGCCATGGCCTTAGCCAACAGCGTTTTACCAGTACCCGGAGGGCCCACAAGCAAGGCTCCTTTGGGAATTTTTCCACCGAGGGCGGTATATTTTTTGGGATGTTTCAGGAAATCAACAATTTCCATCACTTCCTGCTTGGCCTCATCGAGGCCTGCAACATCCTGGAAAGTGATATTGACCTTGGTACCCTTGTCAAACAGTTGTGCTTTTGATTTCCCAATATTGAAAATTCCACCGCCGCCAGCACCGCCGCCGCCAGCGCCACCACCCATCTTCCGCATCATCAACACGAAAAGCAGTCCAAACATCAGCAAGGGGAAAAGTACATTGAGCAATGGTCCAAAAAATTCAGGATCGCTCACAGGATCAACAGGCACCGGATCCACCTGGGGATTGGCTGTAAAATAGTTGTCCAGGTTCTCCTGGTAGTCATCCACCTTTGAGTAGCTGAACTGAAAATGAGGCCCTTTTGACGCCTGGGCATATTTCAACTTATCGCCCAACAATTCCTGATAAGCGGGCTTAGCAAGACTGTCTTTTTTGATGAATACCCTGATAACGCCTTTGTTCTTAACAGGCTCCAGCTTCTGTACATCATTGTGCACAAGCATTTTCTGCTTGAACTCCAACTCTGTAATGTTGCGGGCATCGGGGTTAACACCCCTCATGACCTGATATCCGATCAACATGACCGCGGCTATCACGTATATCCAGTAAAAACTGAATTTAGGTACTTTTGAAGATGGACCATTCCCTCCAGATGCCTTTTTCCGTTTGAAAGCACTGAAAGGATTGGAACGCTTTTCGCTGCTGTTGTCTTCCTGGTTCATATGAGCAGTTTATTTCTTTGTTGTCTTTCTGGTTGTTTTTGCTGCCTTTGTGGCCTTTGCAGGCGCTTCAGTGATAAGATCCGCCTCTTCTTCGGCTACTCCATCACTCCACATTTCCTCTAACTTATAGAACTTTCTTGTTTCGGCCAGGAAAACATGAACAACTACGTTCACATAATCAATCAGTACCCACTGGCCAGCACTGTGTCCTTCATGCTTATATGGCCTTTCATCGCACTCCGATTTGACCTCTGCCTCTACCCAATCAGCGATGGCCCTCACCTGAACGGTGGAGGATGCTTCACAAACAATAAAAAAATCTGAAACCGCTTCTGTAATCTTTCTGAGGTCCAGGGAAACCACATGTTCCCCTTTTTTATCGTGGATTGCATTGATGATCACTTTCATGATCTTGCTGCTTCTGGTTAGCCTTGTAACTCTTTTGCGTGGTGCTGCTGACGCGGATATTGATGTCAATGAATTTATTTTAATTGTTCCTTAAGTAACTTGCCCAAAAATAAGGATTATTTCCATCCCTTTTGGAGAGCAACATGACCGGCGAACCATTTAACATATTGCCCAAGACTGATAGTACCAATAACCATGCCATGAATGAGGCCCGTATGGGGCAAACTTCTGACGGTACGGCTTATTTTGCCCTTGACCAATTCCAAGGCAAGGGGCAAAGGGCCAAAACCTGGAGCAGCAAGCCGGGAGAAAACATCATCCTCTCTGTTGTCAAAGACTGCTCAGGCCTTCAGCTCAACAACCAGTTTCAACTTTCTGTTGCAGTCGCTTTGGCCTGTTTTGATTTTTTTTCTGGTTATGCCGGAGATGAAACCAAGATCAAATGGCCAAATGATCTCTACTGGTGTGACAGAAAGGCAGGAGGCATCCTGATTGAAAACATGGTCAAAGCAGACCGATGGGACAAGGCCATAATCGGAATGGGCATTAACATCAACCAGACTGCTTTTGATGAAATGGAAGGGAAGCCAGTCTCACTCAAACAAATCACCGGTAAGGCATTTGATCCAATCATCCTTGCCAAAGAACTTTGTCTTCATCTTGAGAACCGGTTCTCCATGCTCAAAAACAAGCCATTCGACCAGCTGTTATCCGCCTACAACAAGCAACTTTTCAAAAAAGATGAAGTGGTGCCTTTCAAAAGAGACAACATCCTTTTCCAGGCAAAAGTCAACGGAGTAGACAAAGATGGACACCTGCTGATCATGCATGGAGTGGAAGAAAGGATTCCTTTCGGAGAAATCACCTGGTTATCCTAATCCAAATTCCGTCGCTATCTCTTGGGAATGCTCTTTTACCTTCGGCTTGTTAAGGATCTTGACCAAGATCCCGTTCTCATCAATCAGAAAAGTGGTGCGCAATACGCCCATGTATTTTTTGCCATACATGGATTTCTCTGCCCAAACCCCAAATTTCTCGCAAAGGGCTTTATCGGTGTCTGCAATAAGGCGAAAAGGCAGGGCCTGTTTCGCAATGAACTTGAGGTGTGATTTCTCGTCATCCGGACTCACCCCCACCACTTCGATTCCTTTCTTGCTGAGTTCCTTGAAACCATCCCTGAGATTGCAGGCCTGTACGGTACAGGTACTGGTAGCATCCTTGGGGTAAAAATAGAGGGCAAGCTTTTTGCCTTTGAAATCTGCGAGCTTGATTTTCTGTCCGTCTTGATCTACTGCTGAGAAAGCAGGTGCTTTTTTGCCTTCGATAAGTGCCATACTGCTGGTTTAGTTGCGTTTGATGATGTATTCCCGGGTTGTATTGTTTCCGGCTTCATCGTAAACAACAACTGAAAGCTTATGTTCACCCAAAGGAAAATGTTCATCAACGGTGTATACAAAACGGCTGCCGGAAGGCTGGAACATGAGCCATTGTCCATCAACACTGCACTTGAATTCCTTGATGACTTTGTTGTTGTCTGCTGCGTCAAAAACAATCCTTGACCCTGCCCGAACAGTTGCTCCTGACTGGAGGGATGAGGACAGGCTTGGTGGCTGAAGGTCTTCCAGCAATTGGAAAAAGCCAAAATCACGGAACTGGGCCGCGTACCAGCCTTTCTCTTCAACAGCCTTTTTGGTTTCTGTTTTTGCCTTGTAGGTCCTTTTCATGACGACCCTGTCCTTGTTCACCAACAGGTTGTTCCGATTGGGTTTGAGGCGGGCAGTAAAATACGATTGAACTGGGATATCGGCGGGGAGTGACTGGTAAACAGAAGAGAGCTCCTCCATACTGTTGGCATAAAATGATTGTACAGAAAAATGGAAGGCATCGTAAAAAGCATCTTCTTTGAAAACGAATTGGATGTTTTCATCTTCATATACATTGAGTGCGTTGGGCTCCATCTGTTCTCCTGAAAAAACATTGGCTTGTCGTTCACCGGCTTTTCTGCTGACCCTGAATTCCACATAGGAGCTGTTCCCGTAGGCATCCGTCACCTTGATGCTGTAGGATTCGGGGACTGAAGACACCCGGATATGGTCTGCACCAGCATCGCTGGGTTTGTACATGTCAACGGCATAGCCTTTGGGGGGAAACAACATCTGGTAATAGCCACCACCTTTGACCCTGGTTGGGTAATCGATATGGCCGTTGAGATACCTTGTTTTATCATACCCGATATTGTCCATCTCAAAGCTTGTAATCAATCCGTCGTCTTTGAACAAGGATGCACTGAAAAACCCATTGGGATTGGGGATACCGGTCATCCGGTCTGTGGCCTGAATGGCCATGAAGGCCCTATCAAATGGCAGTTCCACTAAACCCAGTGGCCTGAATTCATTTCCCACTCTGACAAGAGGAAAGGCAATCGGTGATTGCTCAAAAATACTTTTATCCCTGTCATAAAAAACAAGCTTGTACACATCCGGGGGGGTAACATCATGCAAAGGAAACCTGTATAGCAATGGATTAAGGCAGTTTTCGGTTTTGGTATCCCTGATCTCAAAATGGACATGAGGCCCCTGGGATGCCCCTGTATTTCCGCTGTAACCGATCAACTGCCCCTTTTTCAGCGGGATAAGATCAGCCGGAAGGTTTACATCAATCTTCCAGGTTTGTTGTTCATATTGTTTTGCCCGGAGGAATTGTTCTGCAGCCGGGATGAACCTGTTCATGTGGGCGTAGAGTGTGGTAGTTCCATTCGGATGATTCACATACAAGGCCCGGCCAAATCCGCCTGTCTCAATCTTGATGCGGGCGAGATACCCATCTGCCGGAGCCAGAATGGGCAGGTTCTCCCTTCCCTCTGTTGAAAGGTCAAGCCCCATGTGAAAATGGTTGTTCCGCATTTCCCCGAAATTGGCGTTGAGCTTGGGTTTGATGGACAAGGGGTAGGAAAAATAATTCAAGCCGCCGGGTGGCTGGGCAACGGCACTGACAGCAACACCTATCAAAAAAACATAATATAACAGGAAAAACCTCATGGTGCAAAGCTACTGCCAGTTGATGGCATTTTACATCCGGAATCGCAACAAATCATGAAATCCATGATTCCAGACACCTGGGCAGATTTTTAAATAAAAATCAATACCGCCATACAACATATTGGTATTATTTGTTGTCTATAAAGAAGTACCGTCACCATGAAATATATTATAACAAAAATCGTATTGGTTTGGGCTGCACTAGCCGCCGTTGTTGTCATCAGCAAAAAAAGAGAAAATGAATCTTTGAACGATGCCATCAAGTTCCCAGATATGGGCAAAGCGGCAGTTGTGGAGGATTTTGAAATAGCTGCCTACCATAACCAGGCCTGAATTTCCCACCAAGTTTCAACAGAAAGGACAATCTTATTGAATATCTGAATATTTCCTTCGCAAAGTTATGTCCAAACATTACCTTTGCCCCCCGGGTACAACCCGGTTTTTTTATGCCCATCAACCAATAATCTCAAGTCCATCTCATGCCAAAAGACGCTTCGATCCATTCAGTACTCATCATCGGTTCAGGACCCATCATCATTGGCCAAGCCTGCGAATTTGACTATTCAGGTACCCAGGCAGCCAGAAGTCTCCGCGAAGAGGGTATCAAGGTGATCCTGATCAATTCCAATCCGGCAACGATCATGACCGACCCCATGATGGCAGACAAGGTTTATCTCCTGCCATTGAATACCGAAAGCATCGAACAGATTCTTCAGGAGAACCAGATTGATGCAGTATTGGCCACCATGGGAGGACAAACAGCCCTTAACCTGGCAAAAGAGGCTGCAGAATTGGGAATTTGGGAAAAATACAATGTTAGGCTTATTGGAGTGGACATAAAAGCCATTGACAAGGCCGAAGACAGAGAACTCTTCAGGCAGTGGATGATCCGCATGGGCATCCAGGTAGCGCCTGCAAGAACAGCCAACTCATTTTTGGAAGGAAAAGAGTTTGCACAGGAAATTGGGTTTCCACTGGTCATCAGGCCTTCTTTCACGTTGGGTGGCACCGGTGGTGGCTTTGTGCACAGCAAAGAATTTTTGGATGAAGCATTGAACAGGGGGCTTTCCGCCTCTCCCATTCATGAAGTACTGGTGGAGAAGGCTGTGTTGGGATGGAAGGAATTTGAACTTGAATTGCTCAGGGACTCCAAGGACAATGTTGCCATTATTTGTACAGTAGAGAACTTTGACCCCATGGGTGTACATACGGGAGATTCAATCACGGTTGCACCTGCGATGACCTTGAGCGATACTGCTTTTCAACTGATGAGGGATACCGCCATCAGGATGATGCGTGACCTTGGCAATTTTGCCGGTGGTTGTAACGTGCAGTTCGCCTTAAACCCCGTAACGGAAGAAATCATCGCCATTGAGATCAACCCGCGCGTGAGCCGCTCTTCAGCACTGGCATCCAAAGCAACAGGATACCCCATTGCCAAAATTGCTGCAAAACTTGCACTAGGCTATAGCCTCGATGAGTTAAAAAACCAAATCACCCAAACCACTTCAGCCTATTTTGAACCTGCCCTGGATTATGTCATCGTTAAGGTTCCAAGATGGAATTTTGACAAGTTCAAAGGGGCCAATGATACCCTAGGACTTCAAATGAAATCTGTAGGTGAAGTAATGTCAATCGGCAGAAGCTTTACAGAAGCCATTCAAAAGGCCTGCCAAAGCCTTGAAAACAATGCGGTAGGATTGGGATATTATGGCAAGAGCATGATGCATGCCAATGAGATATTGGAATACCTCAAAACACCCAAATGGGACAGAATATTCCGCATCAAGGATGCCCTGATGATGGGCATCAGCGTAAAATCAGTTTGTCAGGCTACCTTGATCGACAGGTGGTTCATATACGAAATACAGAAGATTGTTGATGTAGAGAAAGAAATTGCCAAATATAGATTTGATTCACTGCCCATTGAATTGATCAAAAAAGCAAAACACCATGGCTTTAGTGATGAGCAGATTTGCAAGATCATGCAGGATGGTACTGAGGACGCTGTCTATGAAAAAAGAAAGGCTGCTGGCATCACCAGGGTCTACAAGATGGTGGATACCTGTTCTGCAGAATTTGAGGCCAAAACACCTTATTTCTACAGCAGTTTTGAAAACAATGGCACCAACGAAAGCAAGGTAAGCGACAAGAAAAAAATCATCGTGCTGGGATCAGGACCCAACAGGATAGGACAAGGCATTGAGTTTGATTATTGCTGTGTACATGGCTTGCTTGCCATCAAGGAATGCGGCTATGAAGCCATCATGGTCAATTGCAATCCTGAAACCGTTTCCACTGATTTTGACATTGCAGACAAGCTCTATTTTGAACCTGTTTTTTGGGAACACCTCTGGGAATTGATTGAGTATGAAAAACCTGAAGGAGTCATTGTACAACTGGGTGGACAAACTGCCTTGAAGCTGGCCGAAAAACTACACAAGAAAGGCATCAAGATCATTGGTACCTCCTTTGACAACATGGACATTGCCGAAGACCGTGGACGATTCAGTGATATGCTGAAAAGCCTGGAAATCCCCTATCCCAACTACGGAACAGCCAACACCGTTGACGAAGCGGTTGAAGTGGCCAAAAAGGTGGGATACCCCGTGCTGGTCAGACCTTCTTATGTTTTGGGAGGACAAAGAATGCGCATAGTTATCAATGATGATGAACTGGAGTCCGCAGTGGTGAGCCTGCTCAAACATTTGCCTGACAACAAGATCCTTATCGACCATTTCCTGGACCGTTGCCAGGAAGCTGAAATTGATGGCATTTTCGACGGCGAAAATTTCCATGTGATGGGTGTGATGGAACACATTGAACCAGCGGGCATTCACAGTGGAGACAGCAATGCAGTGCTTCCGGCCTTCAACCTTACGCCACTTGAAGTGACCACCATGGAGTTCTATGCAGAAAAAATTGCAAGGGCCCTTGATATCAGGGGGTTGATCAATATACAGTTTGCCATCAAGAAAGGCCAGGTATTTGTGATTGAGGCCAATCCACGTGCTTCCAGAACAACGCCATTCATTGCCAAAGCCTATCAAATTCCTTACCTCAACATTGCAACCAAGATCATGATGGGAACGCACAAGTTGACTGATTTTACCTACGAGAAAAAATTGGAAGGTTTTGCAATCAAGGAACCGGTGTTCAGTTTCGATAAATTCCCCGGCGTCAGCAAGGAATTAGGACCAGAAATGAAATCGACTGGAGAGGCCATCCGTTTCATCAAAGACCTCAGGGATCCTTATTTCAGGACCTTGTACAAGGAAAGAAGCATGCACCTGAGCAAATAACCCAATTGCCCTGGTTCAGTTTCTAGCAACTTGCTTGCTCATCATCACAACAGGCAAGGATGATACCGCATGCTGCTCGTATTTCTTCTTCTGTAATGATCAGGGGTGGGGCCAATCGCATGCAGTGGGAAGCAAAAAGAAACCAATCGGTGAATACCCCTTTTGCAATGCAGCGATCAATGATTTTCTTGTTCAAATCCCATGTGCCAAAATCAATGGCCATCAACAATCCCGCAGACCTGAAGTCCTTGATTATGGGATGATGCAACAGTTCCCTGAAAAGCATTTCCTTTTTTTGGACCTGATCAAGCAGCTTTTCCTCAACCAAAAATTCCAGTGCAGCCAATCCAGCGGCACAACAAACAGGGTGTCCACCAAATGTGGTCATATGCCCAAGCACTGGATTGAGGGTGAAACTGTCCATCATTTGCTTTGATGCCACAAACGATCCCAATGGCATGCCTCCTCCAAGGGCCTTGCCCAACAAAAGGATATCGGGTACAACATCAAATTGTTCGAAGGCAAACATCGTTCCTGTCCTCCCAAATCCTGTCTGTATTTCATCCAGCACCAACAAAGCGCCCGTTTCAGTGCAACGTTGTCTGAGCGCTTTCATCCACGCTATCGAAGGCGACATAACCCCTCTTTCAGCCTGTACCGGCTCTGCTATTACGCAGGCAGTATGTTCATCGATTGCATCCAGTGATGAAAACTGATTGTGGTGAACATGTTTGACTCCGGGAATCAGGGGCCGATAGGCGTTCCGCCAATATTCACTGCCCATCACACTCAGTGCGCCCTGTGTTGAGCCATGATAGGAATCGTTGAAAGCCACCATGTTGGTTCGTCCTGTCAAGCGCTTGGCCAGTTTCATGGCACCCTCCGTGGCTTCTGAACCCGAACTGGTAAAATAAATGGCGTCCAATGTGGCTGGAAGCAAACTGGCGAGCCTTGAGGCATACTGTACCTGGGGTGATTCAATCAATTCACCGTAAACCATGATGTGCATGTACTGATCAACCTGATCCTTGATGGCTTTTACAACCCTTGGATTGCAATGGCCTACATTGCAAACGCTGATGCCACTGATCACATCGATGTATTCCTTTCCTTCCCTGTCCCACATCTTGCAACCCGCTGCCCTCACAATCTCCAATGCAAGTGGCGCATCCGAGGTTTGTGCAACATGCTGCAAGAAAAGTTCCCGTTGGTTCATGCAGGCAAAGTTCCACAATATGCAATAACTTTAAGAAAAAATATGCCGGTCATTCTCCCTGTAAAAGGTATTTCTCCTTCGTTTGGTGAAGAAGTATTCATTGCACCCAATGCGACCATTGTTGGCGATGTGCGCATGGGAGACCACTGCAGCATCTGGTTCAATGCTGTGGTCCGTGGCGATGTAAATGGCATCAGCATTGGCAACAGGGTCAACATCCAGGACAATGCTGTCATCCACTGTACCTACGAAAAAAATCCAACCAGCATCGGAAACAATGTGAGCATAGGACATGCTGCCATTGTTCATGGCTGCACCGTACATGATAATGTGCTGATTGGCATGGGCGCAATCGTGATGGACAGGGCTGTCATCGGCAGTAACTCCATCATCGCAGCAGGCGCTGTTGTATTGGAAGGCACCATCGTACCGGAAGGTTCCATTTTTGCTGGCGTACCTGCCAAAAAAGTGAAAGACATTTCACCCGAAAAAATCAGCGGAGAGATAGAAAGGATTGCCAACAATTATACGATGTACAGCAGTTGGTTCAAATAATGATTACCACTGCTTTTCCTGGATGCTGTCCAGGATAGTGAGATAGCTCACATAACGCTCCTCATGAATCTCCCCTTTGATGACGGCATTTTTTACTGCACAACCCGGCTCATTGATGTGCATGCAATCATTGAACTGGCAATCGTTCATGACGGCCCGCATTTCAGGAAAATAATGAGATAGCTCCTGTTTTGAAATATCCGCGATGGCAAACTCCCGCATGCCCGGCGTGTCGATCAATCTTCCGCCCTTGGGGAGATCATACATTTCCGCAAATGTAGTGGTATGCATACCCTTGCCACTCCAGTCACTTACTTCACTGGTGCGGATGTTTTCATTTTCCAGGATCTCATTGATCAGGGTTGATTTTCCAACACCCGAATGTCCACTGATCAAGGTCATCCTATCATGCAAAACATCCCTCAGCAAATCAATTCCTTCCTTTGTTCTGACAGAAGTCAGGAGTACCTTGTAGCCTACCCCTTCGTACATCGCTTTTCTGTTTTCAAACAGTTCCATCTCCTGCTCTCCATAAATATCTGCCTTGTTGAACAACACGATGGCAGGAATATGAAAGGCTTCGCAGGTAACCAGAAAGCGGTCTATGAAACCCACAGAAGTTCGGGGATCTTTGAGTGTGGCCACCAACAAGGACTGGTCAAGGTTGGAGGCAATGATATGGTGCATTCTCCTGTTGGCAGGAGATATCCGGTTGACATAATTTCTTCTCGGAAAAAGATCGGTGATCATGACCCTGTTTTCCAGTTCGTCTTCCATGTCAAAAGCAACCTCATCGCCCACTGCTATGGGATTGGTTGAAGTGATGCCCTCGATCTTGAATTTCCCCTTCAGCCTTGCCTTATAAAAAGCCCCATCCTCTCCTTTTACGGAGTACCAACTTCCTGTAGATTTATAGATGGTTCCCTTCATTCTTGTTGCAAGGTAAACATATCGCGTTAACTGAGGTATTTTGCAACAATCGGGAACCTTCTTCCCACACCAAAGGCCTTGGTGCTGACCCTGATGATCGGGCAAAACTGATTCCGCTTGTATTCACTGGCATTGACCAGTTTTAATGCACGCTTCACCAGCGCTTCATCAAATCCAGCCGAAATGATGTCGGTAAGACCTTTCCGCCTTTCAATGTAGAGGTACAATATTCTGTCCAACACATCATAATCGGGCAGGCTGTCACTGTCCTTTTGATTGGGTCTCAGCTCTGCTGAAGGCGCCTTGGTGAGGATATTTCCAGGAATGATTTCTTCCTTGCTGTTGATGTATTGTGCCAGGGCATATACCTGTGTTTTGTATAGATCACCTATCACACTCAACCCACCTGCCATATCACCATACAAGGTTCCATAGCCCGTGGCCAGTTCGCTTTTGTTGGATGTATTGAGCAGTACATGACCAAACTTATTGGCAATGGCCATGAGGATATTTCCCCTGCTACGGCTTTGAATGTTCTCCTCAGCAAGTCCGAATGCTGTGCCAGCAAACAAAGGATCCAATGACCCAAGGATGGCTTCATACACAGGTTGGATCGGAACAATATGGTAGGGATTGCCCAATTTTTGG
>CANHSD010000027.1 GCA_947463105.1 Chitinophagaceae bacterium | reverse complement strand
AGTTTATAGCTGTTTTATTTATGGGTCGAAAACCACTTTTAAATCATCAAAAATAAATAATAGGGATTCTTAGTAATTGATTAAATAAACCAAGTCTCGTCTTAAATCATTCGAAATCACGCCCTTTTGGGCTACCAAACGCGAATTTCGGTCAACTTTCAACGGTTGACCGATTTTTTTCTGAATTCCCAATATATCTGCGATATGGTAGAAAGTGATGTTGACGCTAAAGGTTCGAAATTTGCTTTATTCTTTCATCATTGAACTTTAATATCAATTTCCAACAGGCAATTGCCTCTACTTAAATATTTTTACCTCATTTGTTGCGCGAAAGTGCATTCTGATACTTAAAATTTATTTAGGTTAAATTAAATGAGTATCACAAACCAAACCTCGGGGCTAACTTATAAGGAGTGCTTCACCTTGACACTGCTTGAAAAAATATATTATAATACTTACAAGATAGAAGATGTCTGATCAATAAAATAAATCAATAAAATATCTTGACTTTTAAGCCAAAAAGCAGGATGATAATCAATACAGAAAAAGTTGTTGCATTAACCAAAGGAGCAATCAGGAAGTTAGTAGACAGGAGAAAACAAGATGCCCGAACATTTGGAACAGACAACAGCCGGTACTGCTATGCAGTATGGCTGAGGCATCTCGTGCATGCACAGAAGTTTGGGTTTAACCATATAAACAGTACTGTTGCAGAGTTGGGGCCGGGAGAATCTATAGGAATAGGATTAGCAGCACTGATCACAGGTAGCCGTAAATACTATGCACTGGATGTACATACTTATTGGAATACAAAAAGAAATCTAATGATTTTTGACAAATTGGTGGACCTGTTTAAAAACAGAGCACCTATTCCAGACAATCATGAATTCCCTGAGGTATATCCATTGCTTGATGAATATGCATTCCCATCTCAGATACTCAATGACAACTTGATGAAAAAAATGTTGACCGAAGATCGGATCATAAAACTAAGGTCAGCCATCAGAAATATGGACATCCACGGAAGTGATGAAATACAATTTTTTGTTCCCTGGGAGAAAAATACCGAAATCGAATCCAGTTCATTAGACTATATATTCTCTCAGGCAGTTTTACAATACGTAGACAAATTAGATAGCACCTATGAAAAAATGAATACATTGTTGCGGCCAGGAGCAATGATGTCACATTGTATCGATTTTTCATCGCACGGAATGACAAAATCTTGGAATGGACAATGGCTTTATTCTGATGCAGAGTGGAAGTTTTTAAATGGCAATAAGAAAGTAATAATCAATAGAGAACCGAAATCAGCACACCTGCATGCCAATTCAAACAATGGATTTGATGTATTACTCACAAAAGACCTGAAAAAAGATATCGGTTTTTCGAGAGCGAGATTTCACAAACAATTTAGCAGCTTATCAGAAACCGATGCAGGGACAGCTGTATCATTCATCTTGTCACAAAAAAAATAAAAAGTAATTCTATGCTATGACTTGAATATCCTTTTCATCAATACCCACTTTTCTCCTTCTTTGGCCCAGGGCAGTGGCAATTGGAATTTCCACATCAATTGCTCCCATTCTGCAATCTTGGGATTGGTCGCATCAAACAAGGCCTTCTTTTCAAATGTAAATGCATCATCTGTTTCAAGGATCATGAACATCCTGTTGCCTGTCCGAAAGATTTCAATATTGCTGATGCCGGCATCAATATCATGTTGGGTAACTTCAGGCCATGCACTTCCTTTTGCATGATGGTGTTCGTATTCTTTGATCATTTCTGGGTCATCGACCAAGTCAAGGGCCAGACAAAAACGTTGCATGTTATTTGTTTTATGTGATGAGTTATTTAAAAAATTGCTTGAATGAGCGGATGGTTTGTGCTGCTGCTTGATCTGGATCGGGCCATGGGAAGGCCTCTGCAGACACATAGCCATCATAGCCATATTCCATCAATGCATTGGCAATGGGTTGCATTGCAGTATGTCCAAAACCAACAGGCTTGCGGTTGCTGTCGGCAAAATGGACATGACCGATGTGTTCAATATTTTTTTGAATACTTGCTACAGGATCAGCTTCCTCAATGTTCATGTGAAACAGATCGGCAAGCAATTGTATATTGTTGAATTTGTTGGATGCAATGAATGCCGCTCCATCATCCAGGGTGTTCATCAGGTTGGTTTCATATCGGTTGAGTGGTTCGTAGATCAGCTTTACTCCAAGTGATGCGGCATGTTGATCAAGTATATGCAATCCTTCTGCCAACAAGCCAATGCCAATACTGTGTTTCTCGCCAGCAATAGCGTTTCCCTGCATTGAACCAATAATCGCAGGGGCACCGAATTGTGCACCAAATTCCATCATCTCTTGAATAAATGCAATGGCATTTTTTCTGATGGTGATGTTCGTATCTGTCAAGGTAAGGCCATGGATAACCTTTCCTGCACCCGTTCCAACTGCAGCGAGCCCGAGATTGGATTGGTGCAATAATGTTCTTAGTCTTTCTGGATCAATGGCATTGCCAGATGCAGTGAACAGTTCAATGCCATCAAATCCCAATGCAGCGGCTTTGCCCATACTTTCTTCCAGGTTTTCCCAGAAAATCCATGGACCGGTTTTGATTTGGGGAACAAGCGCTATGGTTACTGCAGATTTAATCATGATTGAGGATGATTAAAGTTTACCATGATTTTTATGATTCCTTTGGGATCTTCAGCCCAATTGGCAAGTGCCTCTCCGGCACCGTCAATGGAAACTGTTTTGCTGATCACTTCATCAATAGGGAACCTGCCTTCTTCGAGATATTGGATGACTTCCGGGAACTCTGTGGTGCAATTGCGTGATCCCAGGATTTCAATTTCCTTGCGCACAAAAAGTCCTGTATTGAATTCTACGGGAGATTTTGCATACCCAATACAGACAACCCTTCCTGTGTAGGCAACTTCTTCCACCGCGGTGCGATAGGTGATGGGGCTTCCAACGGCTTCAATGATGACGTCCGGACCATCACCGCCAGTGATATCCATCAGTGCATCATGAACATTGATCAGGTTGGATTGGATGACATGAGTAGCTCCAATTTTTTGGGCGATGTCCAATTTTGTTGGATCAAGGTCTATGGCAATTGTCTTGGCTCCGCGGTGGACAGCAGAGGCCAAGGCCCCAAGCCCAACCATTCCGCAACCAATGACGGCAACCGTATCATGCTGGGTGACCCTGCCTCTTGCTGCTGCGTGAAAGCCAACGGTCAAGGGCTCCACCAAGGCTAGCGCCTTCAGGGAAAGTGTTGTTGAAACATAAACATCATTCCAATGCAGGGCAATGAATTCTGTCATGGCACCTGGGCGCCTTACACCCATGGTCTTGTTGTCCTGGCAAGCATTCTTTCTTCCTTTTCTGCAGGAAATGCATTTGCCACAGTTCTGGTAGGGGTAAACAGTAACATTCATGCCTGTTTGAAACCTTTCAGGAACAGCACTGCCCGTTTGAACAATTGTTCCACCCACTTCATGGCCCAGTATGTTTGGATATTCTTGCAATTCAAAAAGGCCTTTGAAACCATTGAGATCTCCTCCGCAAAAGCCGACCATGCCAATTTTCACCAACACTTCTTCCGGCCCGGGTATTGGGATCTCAATCTCCCTGATGGCCGTTTCTCCTATGGCAGTCAAATACAATGCTTTCATCTTATGGATTTTTTCTGGATATATTGTTTTCGGGCATGCCTTCAAACCACATGGTATTTTTGACAGGAGCAATCAATTGATTGATCTCATCCAACAGGCCATCCGGGATTGAAAATTCCATTACGCCTGCATTTTTTTTCACATTCTTCTGGTCACACATGCCAATGATGGTGCTGGCAATGAAAGGGTGGTCAATGGCATAGCGGATCGCAACATCACTGAGCGCAACGCCATATCTCTTGCAACATTCAAGCAATGGCGCCTGCATGGCTTTTAACTCCGCAGGTGCATTGTGCCATGAAGGAATGGATGCATCAGAAAGGATGCGTTGAACAAGCGGTGCAGCATTCATCAATCCCATGTCTTTTTGTTGACAAAGCGGAACAAGCGCTGCATTGATCTCATCTTGCAGCAGGTTAAAGTGTGCCCAGGACAGCACAGTGTCCACCTCCACTGCTCTTGCGATGTCTGCGAGATAGTTGACAGGAAGTCCTGTAATGCCCACAAACCGGGCTTTCCCGGATGCTTTAATTTTTTGAAGGGCCGGAATGGCCTCGTTCAGCACCTGTTCTCTGCTGCCAAATTCAATGTCGTGTAGTTGCATCAAATCGACATAGTCTGTTTGAAGTCTTCTCAGTGATTCGTCTGCACTGTCAAGGATCCGTTGGTAACTAAAATCAAAATCCCTCAATCCATACCTTCCACATTTTGTGGCCAACAGTATATCATTTCGCTTTCCCTTGAGGGCATCGCCCAAACGCGTTTCAGCCAGCGTGATGCCATAAAATGGAGCAACATCAAAAAAATTGATGCCAAGGTCTAATGCACAATGTACGGATCGGATTCCCTCCTGCTCATCACAATCGTCAAATACATTTCCCAGTGGAGAGGCGCCAAATCCTATCACAGAAACATTCAGTTCAGTTTTTCCCAGCCTGCGGTATTGCATCGTTAAATTAAATTTTCAAAGTTCAAAGCGACATAAATTGCCCTAAAACTACTTAATTTCACTGCTATTTATAAAAATGAACTGTTTGAAATATTTTTTTAATGTCTTCGTTGGATTATTGATCATCCATTCCATCGTGCTGGGCCAGGAAAAGCAGCCCAATATCATCTTCATCCTTACCGACGATCAACGCTGGGATGCCCTTGGTGTTGCAGGCAACCCGATTGTTCAGACCCCTGAGATGGATGCTTTGGCGAATGCAGGTACCTATTTCAAAAATGCTTTTTCAACCACTCCCATTTGTGCTGCCAGCAGGGCTTCCATTTTAACGGGCTTGTATGAACGCACCCACGGATATACTTTTCAAAAACCCAGACTGAAGCAACCTTATGCTGATATCATCTACCCCAAACTTTTAAGGGAGAGTGGGTATCATGTTGGTTTCTTTGGTAAACTGGGTGTGATCATTGATTCTGCCAATCAATATTTTGACCAGAGCGATTTTTATGATAGGGGAGGAAGTCCTGATCGTCGGGGATATTTTTATAAAAAAATTGGAAAAGATACCGTTCACCTTACCAGGTATACAGGATATCAGGCCCAGGAGTTTATCAAGAATGCCCCTGCTAACAAACCTTTTTGTCTTTCTCTTTCTTTCAGCGCTCCACACGGGCATGATAATTCTGTCGAGCAATATTTCTGGCAGGATAAATCCGCTGATCTTTATAAAAATATTCAAATCCCTGCACCATTGTTGGGCGATGATGAATATTTCAATCGTCTTCCAAAAGAGGTCAGGGATGGATTCAACAGGGTAAGATGGAAATGGAGGTTTGATACTCCGGAAAAATACCAGCAGATGGTCAAGGGGTATTATCGCATGATTACTGAAATTGACAATGAAATTGGTGAGATCAGAAATCAACTAAAGCAAAAGGGTATAGATGACAATACTATTATTATTGTGATGGGCGACAACGGATATTTTTTAGGCGATCGCCAACTGGCTGATAAGTGGCTGATGTATGATGTATCGATCAGAATACCGTTGATCATTTATGACCCCAGGGTGAAAAAATCATCCAGCGTTGATCAAATGGTGCTTAATATTGATATCACAAAGACAATGATGGACATGGCAGGAATTACTGCTCCTAAAAACTATCAGGGGAAAAGCCTGACTCCTTTGTTGGTAAATAACAAAACCAATTTGAACAGAGATGCAATTTTATTAGAGCATTTGTGGGACAATCCTGATATTCCTTCCAGTGAGGCCATCAGGACAGAAAGATGGAAATATTTTCGGTATAGATTGATCAATGCCCCTGAAGAATTGTATGATCTAAAAAATGATCCGATGGAGAAAAACAATCTCGCGTCAGATGTAAAATATGCAAAAATTCTTGCCAGGTTGCGCAAAGAATGTGAAGCAACCGCAATGAAATATCAAACCGAAAAACTTTGTCCTGATGATCCTTTTATCAAGGCCAAAAATTTCTGATATTGGCCTAATTATTTGGTTGTTTCTTATTTGTTGTTGAACTAATTTATTTTTGGATTTAGTCATTCTTGCATCATTTTTTTTGCAAGCTGATTGGCATAAAGTAATCATCTGATTTTTCATCCGGATTTCCTTATGATCATTTTACCTGGGATAATTTTTTTTGTTAAATGCTGTTTTCCTGTAATAATCTCCTCAATGATTAGCCGGGATGCTTCTTCCCCAATGCGTTTTGTTTTGGTATCAAAAGTACTTAGCGAAGGATCTACGATTTCCCCAACAAATTCATTTCCAAAACCAAAAACACGAATTTTTCCGGGAGCAGCTACTTTTTTTTCCTTCAGATGACGGATGATCTGTACTGCACTTTTGTCTGAAATAGAAATAATGGCATCGATGCCCGGTTTAATCTTTAGCCAGCTGTCAACGGCTTTTACGACTTTTCCCAGTGTGAAATCACAATGAACAATTAATTTTTCATCAATCTTTAGTTGATGCTTTTGGAGTATATTTTGGTATCCAATGAATCTTTTCTGCGATATGGAAAGTCCTTTAGAGCCCAATAATATGGCTATTCTGCGACATCCTTTTTGGATCAGGTACTCTGTCACTTGTTCTGCACCGGACTCATCATCTGCCAAAATCTGTGAAACAGGAAGATTGTCAGCGACCCGGTAGAATTGGACGATAGGAATTCGTTTTCCGATATGACTTCTGATATGTTCAAATGAATTGGTTTGGATGGTATGGCAAATCAATAGCCCATCAATCATGTTGTTCATCAGTGCCTGAATGTTTGCAATTTCAGTTTCATGATTTTCATTGGAAGTGCAAATGTTGACGCGATATCCCGCAAGGGCAGCTACTTCCTGAATACCACTCAGCATGGTCGAGAAAATGGTTGTCTCCAGACTCGGTATGATGACCCCCAATGTATGTGTGGATCGCGTGACCAAACTTTGTGCAAGAATATTGGGTTGATAGTTCATTGCCAAAGCAAGCTCCTTGATGAATTTGCTGGTCTGGTTGTTGATATCTGGGCGGTTGTTTAATGCTCTTGATACGGTTGTGGTGGATACGCCAGCCGCTTTAGCGATATCCTGCATTGATGTCTGTAAGTCTTCTTTGCTTGATGATCTACCTATCGATTTTTTAGGCACTGCAACAATGAAGTGATAGTTACAATCCTTGCAATAATATCGCTGTTTGTTTCTTACTATTCCTGCTTTTAGAATACGTTCAACCTTGGTGCATTTTGGACATTTTACGCGAGCCATAATTTTTATATTTCTATCGGTTGAAAGATAGTTGGTTGGGTTATTGGTAACGTTAATTTAATCGAAATAACTCATATAATACTTGTTTTTATTATTGAAATTCAATAACAGAAAAAAAATATATCTATCGTAAACGTAAACGTTAACGCTAACGATATAAAATTATGAATTCACAAAAATCTCATCTTTCTGAAGAGAACGAATGTTGCTTATGTTTGGTAAAACAACTTCTGCCAAATGAGAAATCTTTACATTCATCTCTGTTGTATTTTCTTACTTCTTCTAAATTTACAGACAAATGATTTGGCCGCGCAATCGGTTAAAGTCTCTGGGAAAGTCGTTTCCTCCGACGGAAAACCCATTGAACGGGCTACGATATCTGTAAAGGGATTCAAAGAGGCATCTCTTACAAATGGAGATGGTTTTTTTACAATTACCGCTGACAAGAAGTCATTGCTTCAGTTTTCAGCGATTGGATTTAAATCAGTAGAAATGACAGCTGGTTCAGAACCCCTGACCGTTATACTAGAGTCACAAACTGAATCTCTTGATCAGGTAGTCGTGGTTGGCTACACACGCCAGAAAAAAGTGAACCTGACTGGAGCTGTCTCTGTAATTAGTGGTGCTGACCTTGCAAAACGTCCGGTTTTCAATACCACCGTTGCACTTCAGGGTGCATTACCAGGCGTAACTGTTTCGCAATTTAATGGCGAACCCAATGCATCTGCTCAGATCCGTATAAGAGGTATCAATACTTTAGGAAATGGCAATGACCCCTTAATCCTGATAGATGGTGTAGTAGCCTCTATTGGCGACATTGATCCCAATAATATTGAAACCATGTCTGTTTTAAAGGACGCCGCTTCTGCATCAATTTATGGATCGAGGGCCGCAGCAGGGGTTATCCTGATAACCTCTAAGAGAGGCAAGTCTGGCGCAATGAAAGTAAATTATAATGCCTTTTATGGTAAACAACAACCCGTAGACAAACCCAAATACCTGGATGCTGTTGGATTCATGAAGATGTACAATGAGGGATTGACCAATGAAGGTGCTGCTGCAAAATTTACAGATGATTTTATAGCGAACTATTTAACAAACAATGCCAAAGATCCTGATCATTTTCCCAATACTGATTGGCAAAAGGCCACATTTACCAACGGTCTCCAGCAACAGCATGATATAACGCTCAATGGTGGAACTGATCGCATCAAGTTGCTTGCTGCAATGAACTATATGGAGCAAAACGGAATCATCAACAATTCAGGTTTCAATCGCTATAGTCTCAGGCTCAACGCGGACTATAAGGCGTCTGAAAAACTGAATTTTCAGTTTGATATCAACCTTAGAAGGGACATCACCAAATTGCCTTCAGTGGGTTATGGTGAATTGTTCCGCCAAGTTTACAGGGTTCCGCCAACCTATGCAGCCAAATATTCGGATGGTTCTTGGGGCCCGGGCTGGGAGGGGGGCAATCCACTGGCCTATTCTTTTGCGGCTGGTGTAAACAGCAATACAAACAATACTGGCTTGATGAACTTTCAAGCCAATTATAAGCCCTTGAAAGGGTTAAATATTAATTTCAACTATGCCCCTAGGTTTTCAACTGCATTTGCAAGCAATAACCAAAAAAGGATAGAATATTTCAATGTAGATTCCAAAGCACTGCTTTTCAGTAGCCCTACAAAGAATACGCTTAGCAATTCCAATACCAACGTATTGAACAATTATTTAAAAGTGCAGGCAAATTATACTAAGGAATTCAATTGGCTGGATGTTAGTCTTCTGGCCGGTGCTGAGCAAACAGATAATGTCAATCAGAGTTTTAGTGGATCAAGAGAACTAACCTTGTTTCCGGATCTTGTTCAACTCAATGCATATCCTGCCCTGAATCAAAATGTTACCGGTGATGCAACTTCCTGGGCCTTGAGGTCTTACTATGGCCGATTGAACCTGGTGGCAAGCAATAAGTATTTGCTGGAAGTCAATTCCCGTTATGACGGCTCATCCCGCTTCTCAGCCGATTACAAACGGTTCGGATTTTTCCCTTCTGTTTCAGCAGGTTGGATCATGTCAAAGGAAAAATTCATGAGTGATATAAACTGGTTGTCCCTTCTGAAACTCAGGGCTTCCTGGGGTACATTGGGAAATCAGAATGTTGGGGATTTTCCTTACATATCTTCTGTGGTATTGGGTTCAGGGGTTTTCAATGGAAATATTGCCAGTGTTTCTGCCCAAAATACTGTTGCCAACAAAAAGATTTCATGGGAATCCACCGAAGTTAAAAATATAGGATTTAATGCAGGATTTCTGAACAATAAATTGAATGTTGAGTTTGATTATTACATAAAGAATACAAACGATATCCTTCTGACCCTGCCAATTCCATTGATTGTTGGTATGAGTCCTGGAGTTCAGAACGCCGGCCGCGTTGAAAACAAGGGATGGGACTTGCAGCTCAATTATAATGATCAAATCGGCAAAGATTTTAAGTTTGGCATCACTGGTGTATTTTCTGACGTAAAGAACAAGGTGCTTGATTTGAAAGGAACAGGGCCCTATATTTCAGGGTTTCAAATTACCAAAGAGGGAGAGGAAATAGGTGCCCTGTTTGGGTTGCAGGCAGCTGGTTTGTTCCAGACGCAAGAACAAATAACAACCAGTGCCACCCAATATGGTACAGTAAAGCCCGGTGATATCAAATACGTAGACCAGAATAAAGATGGAGTAATAAATGCCTTAGATCGTGTAATTATCGGCAGCCGTATTCCAAGAAATACCTATAGTGCCAATTTGTTCTTTGAATATAAGGGATTTGATGTAACCTTATTCTTTCAGGGAGTTGGCAAATACAATGGTCTTCAAATTCAAGATGCTGCTTGGGCATTTTTCAACGCTGGTAGTGTTCGTGATATTCACCTTGGCCGTTGGAGCTCAACCAAAACCGCTCAAGAGAATGCCAATGCCACTTATCCCCGTTTCTTCATATCCCAAACCAATAACCAGCAGACATCAAGTTACTGGATGGACAATGCTGCTTACATCAAATTGAAAACAGTTTCAGTTGGATATTCTTTGTCTCAGTCTGTTTTGAGAAAAACTCCATTTTCTCTTTTCAAAGTATACCTGAGCGGACAAAATGTTTTCTCCTGGGATAAGGTTCCTGGGTATGATCCGGAAGCACCATTGGGAAACCCCTTTAACTACCCTCAGGTATCATCCTTTGTTACAGGGATTCAAATCAGCCTAAAATAATTCATAAAAAAGCAAACACGATGAAAAAAGTCAATATTATCATAGGGTTAGTTTATGCTGTCCTTCTGGTTGGTTGTAATAAAGATTACCTCAACCGTTATCCTGAAGATCAACCCAATAGTGCCACTTATTTTACTACTGCAGAGCAATTGAATTTAGCAGTCAGTGGTGCTTATGCTAACCTGTCCTATCAGCAAGATGGTTTCCCATATCAGATGCAATTGGAAGGAACATCTGACCTTATTTGGCAAAGACCAACCACTGATGCACAAACCATCGGGTTGGGTCAGCATACTTCCAATACCACAATGATCAGAACCATCTGGACCCAGTCTTATATCGGTATTGGAAGATGCAATATGCTTCTTGACAATATGTCAAAAGCAAAAGCCGTTACCCCTGCCGCACAATACAGTCGGATTGAAGGCGAAGCAAAATTTCTAAGGGCTTATTATTATGCAAATTTGATTTCCTTATATGGGGATGTGCCTTTGGTTGTTAAGTCAATTACTCCTGAAGAATCCTTTTTGCCCAGAACTTCAAAAGTGGAAGTACTGAATTTTATCTTCACTGACTTGGATTCTGCTGCTGCCAAATTACCATTGTCATACACTGGAACAGATATCGGAAGGGCAACAAAGACTTCTGCTCTGGCGCTTAAAGCCCGTATTGCACTTTATAACTCCAAATGGGATATAGCTGCTGCAGCTTCAAAAAGTGTCATGGACCTTGGCTACCACTCTCTTTATCCCAGTTACCGAAACCTGTTCATGTATGCTGGTGAAAATTCAAGAGAGTCAATTTTTGCTTTTGATTATAAGCTTACCATCCGAACCACTGCTACACCCCAAAACAACCAGGCCCGAAATTCGAGTGGCTTTTCCGGCCTTGTACCTACAAGGGCACTGGCAGACAGCTATGAATGTACCGATGGACAGACAATTGATAAGTCTCCGTTATATTCAACTGCTGATCCTTTTAAAAACAGGGATCCCAGGATGCGTCAAACCTTGCTGGGTGATGGTGATACCTGGTTTGGTGCTGGTGGGATTACATTTAACATGACCTATCATCCGGATAGTACTACCTGTACCCGGTATAGTCCGACAATTGCAAAGATTCCCAATTTAGAGGTTACCAATGCGTTCTCATCCTATTCGGGATACATCATGAAAAAATATCTGGATCCATTGGATATTGCTGTGCCTAACCAGTCTGAGTTGGCATTCATGCTCATACGTTACGCTGAAGTGCTGCTGACATACGCTGAGGCAAAGATTGAATTGAACCAGATTGATGCATCTGTTCTCACCGCAATCAATCTGGTTAGGGCACGTGGTTATGGGGTCGCTGCTACTCAAACTACACTATATCCATCCATTAATACAACGAATCAAACTGAATTGCGCAGTATTGTCAGAAGAGAGCGTAAAATCGAATTGGCTGGAGAGGGTCTTAGATTGTTTGATATCCGGAGGTGGAACATTGCTGAAAAAGTGATGAATGGAATACTCTTTGGTAAAGCAATGAATAAAGCCATTTACTATACGCTGCCCAAGCCCACTTTAGATGCAAACTCATCGCCTGATTATGCTTCATTCAATTCTTTATTGCCTGTATCTGGTAATTTCAAGATAATGGATAATCCCAGGGTATTCAAGCCCCATAACTATCTTTGGCCCATTCCTCAAGCGGAGATTGATGTGAACAAGAATCCTGGATTTGTTCAAAATCCTGGGTATTGATGATGTGGATTTCAATTGATTGAACTATTTCCAGAGGTTATTTGGATGATTATAGATCAAAATAGCCTCTGGAATTTTTCTTTGCTGAATGGTAAATTAAAAAATGGGAAAGGAGATCTGATTCTTATATTGGATCCAATAACAAATATTTCTGTAAATTATAAACATTAACTGGTCTGACAGTTTTGAATAATCGACTGATGAGAAGGTTTGTTTTTTTAATGTTTCAAGCAATGTTTTTTATGGCATCTGCTCAAACAGATACTGTTTGGTGGAAGCCACAGTCTCTTATGAGTGCAGGACTTTCATTGCGATTTGTTTCAAATGCCCCTGAAATAATAGTGCAGTACAATCAGTCTGCCTCCATTTCCAACAGGAATGCTCCTGCAAATGGTGTCGATCTTTATGCCATTGACAGTGACGGATTATGGCATTGGGCTTCATCAAAATCAGTGATTAAAGATTCAGTACAACATGTTTTTTTTCAGCTTCTTGCCAACGACAATTTTCACAAGCTGGGGAGGGAGTATCAGCTTTTTTTACCATTGTTCAGTTCAATCGATGATCTTAAAATTGGTGTCCCCCAAGGGAGTCTATTAAAGCCGCTTCCTGTTCGCGCAGAAAAGCCCATTGTTGTTTTGGGTTCTTCCATTGTACAAGGGGAGGGTGCTACACGTCCTGGTCTTGCTTGGACAAATATCTTGTCTCGCAATCTGGATCGAGATGTGCTCAATTTCAGTTTTGGCGAAAATGGTTTCCTTGAAAAAGGTTTGATTGAACAAATCAATGATACAGATGCAAGAATCTATGTGATTGATGGATTGTTTGATTTGGCCAATGAATCCCTTGATTCAAGTCAACTCTCCATCTCTGTTATTGAAGCAATAAAGATCATACGGGCAAGACATCCTCTTACACCAATCTTGTGTACAGAACATGCCGGGTATGCCGATGGGTATTTACATCCCAATAGACAAACCTATGCTAATCGTTCTAATAGGGTATTATCAGCAGCATTGAAACAATTGAAAGGTGAAAATATCAATGGAACACACCTGCTGTCTCAAAAGGAAATCAATATTCAAATGGATGACATGTCTGACGGAGCACATCCCAACGACATGGGTATGATGAAATACGCAGCCGCTTATGAAAAAAAATTAAGGGAGATATTCCTGGAACCGGTCGGCACTTTGAAAACCCAGATCCCCATTCGACAGCGCCGAACGCCAGCCGCTTATGATTGGGAAGGGCGCCACAAATCCATGCTTGATTTGAATAAAACAGAATCCAATAAGGTATTGTTGATAGGGAATTCCATCACCCATAATTGGGGAGGAAAGCCAAATGCCAAAAGCAAAGACTCCTGGCAAAAATATCTTGCCCCATATGAGGTGAGAAATTTTGGATTCGGGGCAGATCGGATTGAAAATGTTCTCTGGAGGATTTATCACGATGAACTGAAAGATATCAGTCCGGAAAAAATAATGATCAATATCGGTACCAATAATTTGAGGGTCAACAGCAATGAAGAAATACTGGAGGGGCTTCGTTTTTTGGTTCAGGTCATTAAAAGTCACCAACCGAAAGCGGATATTACATTACTGGGATTTTATCCAAGAAGAGACTATGAAGATCGTATTCTTTTGATCAACAAAGATATCCGAAGAATGACCAGGGTTGAGCAAATTAGATATGCGGATATTGGTAAAGGACTGTTCCTGGAAACCGGCAAAGTCAATGAATCATTCTTCACTGACGGATTGCATCCCAATCTTGAGGGGTATGAAATTTTGGGAAAACAATTGCAAAAGCTTTTAAAAAATTAATGCATGGTTAGAATAATTGTTTTTGTATTGTTCTCTTTAGGTATAAGCTTTTTGTTTTCATTTCAACTCCCTGATAAGGAAGTGAAAAAAATTTATGTTGCTCTTCAGGGCAAGGATTCCAACGATGGTTCCTTTCAGAAACCCCTGGCTTCTTTTGAAGCTGCACAACAAGCTGTTCGGGTTGCAAAACAATCTGGGTTTAAAGGTTCTATTGAGGTGATTGTGCGCGGAGGTACTTATTTTTTAGAAGAGACATTAGAGTTTACTGCGGAGGATTCAGGTACAAAGTCAGCTCCAATCATATGGAAAGCGGCGGAAGGAGAAAAAGTTATCCTAAGCGGAGGGAAACGCATAAACGGTAGTTGGAAAAAAGGTAATGATGGCACTTGGTTTGTTTCTATCCCAGAAGCAAGGAATTGGAAAAGAAATGAAAAAGAAGCAGAGAAATATGAAAAAAGGCCTGAGTTGCCCCTCAACTTTAGGGAACTTTATGTGAATGGCAAAAGAGTTATTCGGGCCCGTTATCCCAATGCTCATTTGGAAAATCCCTTTCTTTATTCAGTTGCCAATACAAAAAATGAAGTACAAATTCCGGAGGGTAAAATAAAAAAAAGCTGGGGTGCCGAACCTGATGCTCAAATTAATTTAGTGCCCCGCTGGCGATTTTTCAATCAGTGGAACGATGTAACAGCAGTCGATATTGAAAAATCAGTCATCAAGGTTGGCCCTCGGGAACAACATGGTGAAATCGATAAAGGAAGTTGGTTTTGGATTGAAGGGGTTAAGGAAGAACTGGACATGCCAGGAGAGTGGTATCTCAGCCATGAAGAAGGTAAACTCTATTACAAGCCATTGCAGGGTACATCACCCAATGATTCAGAAATAATTTTTCCTTACCTGAACAGAATATTTTATCTGAAAGGGGATATAGAGAAAGGTATTGCTGTAAAAAATATTCAATTTCAGGGTTTTGATTTCCGTCATACCACGTTTACCTTGGGTCAAATTGAAGCGAGGGTTCATACAGACTGTGCAGTAATGTTTGAAAATACGCAATACTGCAGCATGACCGATTGTCATTTTGAAAACATTGGTGGCTATGCATTATGGCTGCACCTTGACAGTAGAAACAATGTATTTGATAACAATACAGTGAAAAATTCAGGTGGCGGTGGTGTGCTGATGACGGGTGCACGCTTGTCTTATATGGACGATACCAAAATCTATACGCCAGGAGAAAAAGCTTCAAAAGTATTTCCGATACTCAATCGAATAACCAGAAATACGGTAGAGCATTGTGGTAAAATCCGTTATTACGGGGGAGGTGTGCACATTGATTCAAGGCCTGCATCGATGGCCATGGAAGCGGGAAATTACATTGCACACAATCACTTTCGAGACCTCTCCAGGAACGGAATTTTCCTATTCAGGAACCAGGGGGGCAACGTTGTTGAGTTCAATGAAATTCATGACTGCATGCAAACTACCATTGATGGTGCAGCCATTCACTTCGCCACGATGAACCGCTTGGCCGCTCCCAATTACATCATGAACAATTATCTTTATGATATATGGGGGTATGAGCAGCTGCCAGGCAGCAAACCCCGCAGAACCCTTGCAAATGGGGTCTTTCTGGATTGGGCCACCAGCCATACTACAGTAGCCAATAATGTGATTTACAATGCGGGTGACAGGGAGATCAAACCAATAATGGGTAACTGGAACCTCGTTATCGAGAACAACCTTGCTTCTAAAACAGAGATCCTTCCATTCATGCCCCAGGAGATTGGTCCAAAGGGAACTGCTTCACATTGCATATACCCAGAGCAACTGAGAAATGTTGGTGCTGTGGTCATATCATCCGATAAGCAACTGATCCGCTATGATGGCAAGTGGGAACCCAAAAGAATTGCAGGCATGAGAAACCTGTTCAATTATGATTGTCAGCAGGCTGCTCCTGATCAATCTGCTTCTTGCACGTATCAATTGCCTATCAGCGAACCAGGATTGTACAAAGTATGCATCATGTATTTTCCCGATGAAAAGGCTGCTTCCAATGCAAAAATAACCATCGGGCATGCCAACGGCACAGAAAAAATGAATTGGAATTTTCGCAAGGGAGATAACCTTGGATTTTCGATCAGCTTGGGTGAATTTTATTTTGAAAAAGGTAAGCCTGCAACATTCACCATTTCCAATGAAAATGCCGACGGACATATCATTGCCGATGCTGTTGGCATTATCAAACAAAAATAGCAGCGAGAACAAAAAAGATAAATGAGACTTTTAACCAATAACAATTTGAGGTGGAAAATGGCAGCTTTGCTTTGCTTTGCTTCCGCTTTGAACTACATCGACAGAAATACACTGGCCATCTTAGCACCAACTATCCAAAAGGAATTGCAGTGGACAGATCTTGACTACGCCAACATCACCGCTTTGTTTGTTTTCAGTTATACCATTATGTATGCCATTAGCGGTCGCATCATTGACAGGATTGGTACAAGAAAAGGGTTTGCCTATTCTGTGGGAAGTTGGTCATTGGTCAGTGTTTTTCATGCGTTTGCTAATTCTGTTGGTCAATTTTCCATTGCCCGTTTTTTTCTAGGAATAACCGAATCAGCCAATTTCCCTGCAGGTGTCAAGTCAGTTACCGAATGGTTTCCAATGAAAGAGCGTGCATTGGCAGTGGGTATTTTTAGTGCAGGTTCAGCCATTGGAGCAACGCTTGCTGTACCCTTGGTGACATATATTGCCATCTCCTGGGGATGGAGGATGGCCTTTGTAATTACTGGAGCCCTGGGTTTTATCTGGCTGTTGTTGTGGTTGCTGTATTACCATTTACCTGAGCACAATACCCGAATATCAGCTGAGGAGAGGACGCTTATTCAACATGAAGAAAATGGTAAAATTGACCAAAGCCATTCAAGTGATGTTGGTATAAAATGGATTCTGATGCGGAAGGAAAGTTGGGGTTGTTTTGCGGGTAGAATTTTTATCGATCCGGTTGTTTATTTTTTCATTTTTTGGATTCCAAAATACCTGCATGATGTTCAGGGCCTTTCATTGGCTGAAATTGGCGTTACTGCCTGGCTGCCCTATGCAGCAATGGGAATAGGAACCATCTTGGGCGGTTATTTCCCCAAACTCCTGATTGAAAGAAAAAACTGGAGTTTGAATAAAGCGAGGAAAACTATCATGTTGATAGCGTCTTTGGCAATTCCTGTTTTCTGTTTTGCCCTCACATTAAAGATCAGCCCTCTTGCTGCCGTTCTTTTGATGTCGGGTATCATGTTGTCTCATGGCCTTTGGTCAAACATTACCTTACCCACTGAAGTGTTTTCCAAGAAAATACAAGCTACTGTCACCGGAATTGGTGGAACCCTCGGAGGAATGATGAGTGTGATTACGCAAAAACTGATCGGCATCACGGTTGGGAGCCATTCTTATTTACCGATTTTTATTTTTATTGGTTCTGCTTATCTGGTAGCCTTCATCTTGGTTCAGGTATTGATTGGTAAAATAGGGAAGATTCAAGAATTGCAAACACAATAATTTTCAGAACGAATCCTGCATGAAAACAGTTGAACATAAGTATGATTTTGTAGTAGTCGGTGCCGGGCTGGCAGGTATTGCTGCAGCTGTCACTGCAGCACGAAAAGGCATCAAGACGGCCCTGGTACAAGATAGACCGGTTTTGGGTGGCAATGCCAGTACAGAAATTCGGGTACCGCCAGTAGGTGCAACCCAATGTAATTTTGCTTACTCAAGAGAGACGGGAATAATTGAAGAGCTGTTTTTAAATAATTTATTGCGCAATCCAACATGGTCTTCACAGGGTTGGAATACAGAATTGGAGAACCTTGTGCGCAACGAGCCCAATATTGATCTTTATTTGAATACTGCAGTCTCTGATGTAGCT